>NZ_JBANRK010000012.1:0-100959 GCF_037860795.1 Sphingobium mellinum
CAAACCTCCACGCTTGCACTCGCGCTAACTCCGACGCCGGACACTTCAGAACAAGGCGGCCCCTATCGGATGCGTACTTATCAAATCACCGAACATGGCTTGAGGATCTGATGCAGAGAGTAACGATCTCGATCGATGACACGTTGAGCAACGCGCTCGATGAAATCGCGCGCGAGCGGCTTTACGGTAGCCGATCCGAAGCGGTGCGTGATCTGGTCCGCGACGGCATCGAGAGATGGCGCGCCGACGCCAGCGGTGATGGCCATTGCGTCGCCAATCTTTCCTACATGTTCGATCGACGCGTCAGAGCATTACCGCAGCGGATCGCCGAGATGCAGCACGCTCATCACGATATTGTCGGGGCGAGCACCGTCCTTCGCCTCGATCATTTCCACTCGTTCGAGACGATCATCCTGAAAGGCGCCGTTTCCGACGTCCGGTCATTTGCGAACCGCATCTGCGCCGAACGAGGAGTCCGATTTGGATCGCTCAACATGCTATCGGTTTCGCCAACCGACGAGCACACCGAAGACGACCAGCACGTCCACGAGGGTCATCAGCATTTCTCCCCGCTCGCGTAATTCCCCCTGCGCTACGCGGCGAATTGTCTAGCCAGGCTCATCGTTCTTTCCGAGGTCGGCATAGCCGCCTCATCATGGGCTTCGTCGGATAGGCGCCTCAGTGTTACCGGCGCGGTGCAGAGCCCGCTACGATCGCTGCAAGGTTACCGTCCCCATCGTCCTGGCCGGACGATCCGTTCGCGTGAACGGAGCTGCTGAACCTAGAGACTTAGGCCGTGACCGGATCGGTCCATTCAAACTCGGTGCCGTCGACCCAGATACAATGAAGAATGATCGCCATTTTTCGAGCCACTGCGATCCGTGCCTTGCCATGACCGGACGCTTTCGCAAGTCGGACGCCCCATTCCTTCAGCTTCGACCAGCGTGTAATTTTGCTGATGAGCACGGACGCAGCTTCATAGAGATAGGTTCGCACCAGGCCATCACCCTGCTTTGATATTCGACCCGACCAATCCATTTCTCCAGACTGATGGCGACGCGGGGTCAGGCCGAGAAATGCTCCAACATCGGATGACCTTCTGAAACGGGTAGGATCGTCGATGGTGCTGATGAATGCCAACGCCGTCATTACACCGACACCGGGAACCGTCATCATGCGACGAGCCGTCAGGTCTTGGCGGGCCAGAGAACGAAGCAGCCGGTCATATTCGGCGGCCTGCGCGCGAGCGGTCGCGATGACCGTCATCAAGGGCCGGCAGATAAGCTCAAGTGAAGGATCCTTTTCGCAGGCAGCTTCAACTTTTTTCAAAAGGCCGCGACCGGCCGTACTGCCCAATATTGCGCCCGCCGTTTTGATGATGTTGCGCAACTGATTTTCCATGTGCCGGCGGATGTCGATCAGACGTTTGCGCGATAGAAGCGCAGATCGCAGGCGGTGGCTCTCGGCGGTTTTGGCATGTGCTGGCTTAAACCAGCCGACGCGCATCAAGTCGGCGAGGCCCCGGGCATCGTTCCGGTCCGTCTTGTTGATGCGCATCGACAATGCTCGATGCGCATGGCGCGCTTCCATATGGATGACGGGCAACCCCGCATCGGCGAGCTCTCGGCAGAGCCAGTTACTCGCCCCGCCGGCCTTCAGGCCGACGCGTCTCGCGTCCGGCGCATGTTTCCTCACGGCACCGGCTATCGCGGCCGGCGTCGAGCGAACCTTCGATTCATGCAGTACGTTCCCAGCATCGTCGACGACGCAAACGCTCGTCTCTCTCACCGACACATCTAGACCTACGAATTGTCCCATTCCTGCCTCCTTACCAGACAGGGCGAGATTATCCGAGGCGATCGAATCAGCGACCCCGCTGTTACCCCATGTCACCGTGAGGCGTGCGCCGCTGTGGCGCGAAGAAGGAAGAAGGAGTGTTCGTATGAACTGAGCTTGCTGACGTAGCTTATGCCCAACCGACTTACCGGTGCCGGTGATGAACCGGCTGAGATTCCGAAAGGGAAACGGGACCATAGCATGTCGGGGAATGGATCGAAGTCGGGCGCCGCAGCCCGGCAGTTGACCAACGGGCAAGGTGCGCATGGTGAAGACTGGATGGTCTGAATCCCAGGTTCCAGTGGCCAATAGGTGGGCGATGGTGAATGCGGCTGTCACACCATCCCGAGCGGAGCGAGGAGCACGGCCGAGCGAATCGCTGTCAGTCCGCGCGGCACAGCCCCGGTAAGGGGATCAAGGAAACGAACGGGGCACCTACACCCACCGCGACTCCTCACTCGCGCAACTGCGGGATCGCCTAAACAGGACGGCTTGTTCGGACCTGCATGGCGACGGAGCCGTCATAGTAGTCGAATGCCCGGTGTAATGGCCGGGACAGCCGCCGCGAGGCGGACGGGACAGCGGTATAAGCGGGAGCGATCCTCGTCGAAATCCGCTGCATCCGGGCGAAGGACGGCAGTTCTGTGAACTCGATGGATCAACGGAAAGGGACTGCTGATGCAGACCGCTACTATCCTGAGACGGATCGAGAAGCTTCCGGCCCTGTCGCGGGCGGGCAAGCGGATCAATGGTCTCCACCGCCTCATGCGGACCCGCTGCCTCTATGAGCGGGCCTATAACAGGGTATCCCGGAACCGGGGTGCCATGACGCCGGGAGTGGACGGTCAGACCTTCGACGGCATGACGCTGGCGAGGCTTGATCGTTTGGTCGAACGCGTGGCGGAAGGCCGTTACCGCCCTCGTCCGGTGCGGCGGGTCTATATCCCCAAGGGTAATGGTAAGATGCGCCCATTGGGCATTCCTACGGCGGATGATCGTATCGTTCAGGAGGCGGCGAGAATGATCCTCGCGGCGATCTATGAGCCTGTGTTCTCGCAGCACAGCCATGGGTTCCTCGCGGGTCGCTCCTGCCACACGGCTCTCGAAGAGATCCGCAATACCTGGACGGGCGTGAAATGGCTCTGATCGAAGTGGATGTTCGCGGGTTCTTCGATAACATCGACCATGACATCCTGCTCAGCCTCTTGGCCCGGCGGATCGATGATCCAGTGTTCATCGGTCTGATCGGGACGATGCTCAAGGCAGGCTGCATGGACGACTGGAAGTTCGAGCGAACCTACAGCGGCACGCCACAGGGCGGGGTCATCTCGCCTCTGCTCGCCAACATCTATCTTCATGAGCTGGACCTGTTCATGGAGGAAATGCGGGCGGGCTTCGACAAGGGCGGCAAACGGCGGGCCAACCCCGCCTATGTCGCCCGATCCAACCAGATCGCCGTTCTTCGCAAGAAGATCGATGCAATCCGTGCCAATGGTGCGGATGAGGCGGAGGTCCGGGCCTGTCTGGCTCGGATCGAAGCCATCAAAGAAGATCGACGGAAGCTACCGTCCGTCGATAACATGGACCCCGACTTCCGCCGCCTGCGCTATTGCCGTTATGCCGACGACTTCCTCATCGGTGTGATCGGCAGCAAGGCGGACGCCGTCCGGATCATGGCCGATATACAGCACTTCCTCGCTGAGCGGCTTAATCTGGCGGTGTCACCGGAGAAAACCGGGGTTCGTGATGCGTCGAAGGGATCGCCGTTCCTTGGCTTCCATGTATGCGCCTTCACGTTGCGTTCCGCCGGCACGCTGGCGGGACGTCCGAAGGTCGGGGGTGGGACGCGTCGCGTCCTTCGTCGGCCGAGGCGGGGGAATATCAAGCTGTGGGTGCCACGGGATCGGGTCTATGCGTTCTGCAGGCGGAAAAAGCTCGGCAACCTCGACAAGAGGAATGGCCGGGCGCGTCCGCAGTTCCTCGACTCCAGTGTCGCGGAGATCATCATTGCCTACAACTCGGAGTTCTGTGGCTTCGCCAACTATTATGCGATCGCCGATGGCGTAAAATCGTCGCTCGACAAGCTTGAGCTGGTCATTCTGAGAAGCTTGTTGGCGACAGTAGCGTCCCGGCGGCGCACAAGCCGAAGGCGCCCTGAAATATCTGAAAATGGGATCGGACTATGGCGTCACAACCGTGGTCCGGGGCGAACCGCGCGTCCATAGGATGTGGAAGTTGAAGCATCTGGTCGTGAAGACATGGGACAATCCCATCGTCGATACCATGACGATCGGCTCGCGCATCGCGCAAAGTCCAGAAGAATGCGAGGCGTGCGGGGATACCGAGGGTCCGTTCGAGATGCATCATCCCAACCGCCTGAAAGACAAACGGCGCGACCAGTTGACATCGTGGAAGCAATCGGCGCGGCGACGCAGGACAATCGTCCTTTGCCGCAAATGCCATGTTGCTCATCACGGTGGTCGGATGCCCGGCAGGATGGAGAGCCGTGTGCATTGAAAGGTGCAAGCACGGTTCGGGGGGAGGCGCTGGGGCGTCCTCGAAAGAGGCATCTCGCGCCCACCCTACCGAGACCCATCAGGGGCTCGGCGGAGACCGGCGCGTCAGCGATGGTCGGAGTAGAGCGCGGTCGCACGAACGTGCGAGGCGCCCGCTCTATTCTGCTATGATTGCGGACCTGCGCTCGCTGAACGCATCAATCGCGATACCGAGACCGTCACCGACGATCCAGCGCCCCCGCTCGAGATGCGAACGCCAGCAGGCCTCGGCGTCGGAGTCGGTGACATCAAGCTGCATCAACGAGGACGCGGCGTCCCGCCAGTCGCCGCCGGCATCATCGGCTTCGAGCAATGCGGCATAAAGCGCCAGATGGTGTCGATCATAGTCGACGGCCATATCGCCAGACGGCGCCAAACGATCAATTGTCCCCATCTCGCTACTCACGCAGGTCGTCGTCTCCAGGAATATTAAATATAATGAATAACCGGCGGAAGGCAATTCCTCGACCGTAGGTCGATGGACATGCGGAAGGTGATTGGGAGCAATTTCGCTCGACTGAGGAAGAGCAAAGGGCTGACTCAGGAAGCCGTCGCCGAGAAATCAGGATTTTCGCAGAGCTATATCGGTTGGCTCGAGCGCGGACAGCGCAACCCAACCGCCATTTCGATCTGGATGCTGGCTCAGTCGGTCGATGCGATGCCCGCTGATCTGGTGCAGCCGATCACGGAATAGCGGTCGGATCCTGAAAGGATCGCACGCGGCCCCGCGCGGACCATCTTTTCGCCGGTGATGATCAGTCGCCGCACATGTGATTTTCGATGTTCACCCTCTCCAGGCCAGTCGCCAGGTCCGAGCAGAAAATCGGCCGTCTCTTTCAGGCTTATGCCCGCATTGCGGGCATCCACCGCCTGCAGGGCGAACAGCCTTCGGGCCAGTCGCATATGCCGGGGGCCGGCCGGCGCCGTAGCGCGAAGCGCGCGGATCGCGGCGACCCGAGCATCGAGACGGTCGTCATTGGCGAGATCGAAGTGAAGCTTGACCGGCCCCGCCGCCGTTGTGCCATCGACCACGTCCAGCCGAATAAATTCGCCGCCACGGTCAATCAGCAAATGTTCCCCGCCGGGTCCCTTCAACATCCACGTGTCGGCTGATAGTGCGTCGAAGAGCGGTGCACCCATGCCATCAGGCTTCACAGCACGCACCGCGAGCACGCGCGGGTCAACGGCCGCCGACCATATCGGCAGCACGGAGGCGCACGTCCGGGCCGGATCCTCAGGGAAAGTGCAGCCCCCAGTGCGCGACGAAGTCGGCATCGGCCGCCGCCCCGGTCGGCGGCAGGGCCGGCAGACCGGCGTAGGCCGCACGGTAGGCCGGGTCGCGCCGAAGCACTTCCCAGGCCAGCGCGCCGCGTCCCCTTCGGAGAATGGCCTCATGGGCGGCGGGATCGGACAGGCTCACCCCCAACGACCTCAGCCGAGCTCGCCCATCTGCGACCGGACGAACATCGCCGCCGCGTCGGCCTGGTCAGGCCGAAGCGCATCGATCGCCGGAAGATGGTCGGGCACATGGTCGCCGAGCAGGATGGACGGGCATTGCCCTTCCACATTACCAAGGTTGGGCCGATGCTGTGAGTAGCCGACAAGCGCGGCCAGTTCCGGCGAGAAGTGGCGTGCCACCTCTGGCGGATAGACTAGCCATTGCAGCTCGAAGGGCTTCAGCCAGCCGAGACAATAGCTGATGACGATACCGCGCCTTGGCTCAGTGCTGGCGTTGCCGCCGCCACCGTGAAGGGTCGAGCCGAGGAAAATCAATGCGTCACCCGGCAGCACGGTCGGCACGACCGATTCTTCTTCAGGAAGGGCAGGAACGTCCTGGTCGAACTGGCTTCCGGCCCATAGCCGGGTGCCGCCATTTGCCCCCGTAAACGCAGTCAACGGCCACATGACGTTCACGAGATATTCGAGACCGCCCTTCGGACCCTGCCACATATCCTGGTCGCGATGTGGCAGCTGTGGCAGCGCGCCGGGATGGATCTCGATAGCCTGGGTGAGATTGAGCGCGATCCGCTCGCACCATGGCAGGAGCATCTGCTCGACGATCTCGAGTATCAGCGGATGTATCGCCAGGCGTTCGATCGCGGGCGAGCGGGTCAGCAACGACCCGAAGCGCTTCGTCCGCTCGCCATAGAAGACACCCTGGCACAGCGGCGTCGCCGCGAAGCGGGGGTTCAGATCCACCTCGATACCGGTGATCAGGGCTGGCTCGACGGCGCGCCCGAACACGCACCAGCCATCGCGCGCCAGCATCGCGGCGTGGCGATCGACCGCGGCGCTCACGCCGGCATCCGATCGGCGGCGTCCGCATAGACCCCCGTCCAGCGAAGCCGCTCGGGCGTGTCCGGACGGATGTGGATGAGGAAGGCGCCGATCGGTCCGCCCGGAATGCGCACGGCGGGTCCGAGAGGCTCGGCCTGCCAGCCCATTGCGAGCACTTCCTTGCGGAACGGGTCCGGGATGACGCCGGTATAGCGCTCGATGCCGCGATCGAGCGCGACGTCGACCATCGCGGAGAAGAGCATGTTGCGCAGCTCGCGACGACGCTCCGCCCCATGCCGCTGGGGCAGGCACAGCCGCGTGCTTTCCCAGGTCGCTTCGTTGACCGGCACGCCGAACGGGCAGAGATGCGGAAAGAGCGTGCCGAGCATATGCGGTCGGGTGCTCGGAAACAGACGGATCGACGCCGCGTGCCCGCCGTCGTCGTCGGCGACGATCAGGTAGATCGTATCGGCGTTGTCGAACTGGTCGATTTCATACTGGCCGTCGACGACGGGTACATCCCAGCCGAACAGGTCGACGAAGAGACGCTTGCGGTCGGCGAACATGGATTGGAGCAGCGGCCGGTTCTCGGCCGCCAAGTGGTTGTCGATGACGTGGATCATGTCGTGCTCCTGTTCGTGAATTCCGAGCACGAAGGGAGCAGCGACCGAGACGTGGAAATAGACCGAGCGATTACTCGGGTTGACGACGCGCGAGTTCGTGGAGGCCGACCTCGCCGGCAAGCACCGCGCCGACGACCAGTTCGGTGCGATCGTGGGCGTCGAAGAGGCGTCGCGCTTCGGTGAGATAGCCGTCAACCGTGCGCGGCGTCAGGCAAAGTGCTCGAGCGATTTCCTTGTTTGAATAGCCGCGGCCGGCAAGGACGACGCAGTCCCGAGGTCTAGGGTGCAGCTTGAGCGACGTCGTGGCCATCGATCGCGCGCCGGACACCAGCTTGCATGCGGCTTGGAAGGCGAAGATGCCGATCATCTGCGCGGCGCCAAGAAATTGATGTGCCTGTTCGGGGCGTTGCGTACCCGCGAACGTGCAAGATCCCATGCGATCGCCAAGCCGAACATAGGGAACGGTGATGCCCTCGTTGAGTCCCTCGGCGGCGCCCATTTCAAAACTCGCGCGATCGTGACGATCCAGATGGATGAACCGCGATAGATCAGACCAGAGGAAGGCGCCGTCGGCGAAAATGCAACCGCGTATGACGGGATCACGCCGATATCGGTGCTGGCCAAAGAGCCGCTCGGCGATGCGTAGCGGATAGTCCTTCAGATCGACGAGATTGGGCTGCGGCGTCCTGAGATCATCGTGATGAACAAGCGCATAATAGCGGAATTTCATCTCGCGCGTGACGGACGCCATGAGGCGCGCCAGTTCATCCCGCGTGGCGGCGGTTCGCAGCGCATCTACAACCGCGCCTGTCAGCGCAAGACACGACAAGCCTCGCGCAAAGGCGAGGCAAGGGGGACTGTCAGGAGGCGCGCGGTTAGACATTACGCCGCCATGGCCTTGATGAAGTACTCGCCGAAGATGACGGCCTGAGCCTTGGCCATGGCCGCTCACGGGGCGGTATTTTCCACTCTTTCTCCGACCGGTTCACAATCAGATAGCGCAGCTGGGCGGCGGCATCGTCGCTGAGGAAAGTGTCCCCTGGCACGAATTTCATAGTGGCTGGCCACGCGCTCCATCGAATCCGCGATGGCATCGAGCCGCCGTCGCTTGCCGAAATCCATAACCTATTCTCTAGTTTCGGTGCGTAAGCGGACACCGCGCCGGGTGTGGTGTAGACCTGACTTCGTTGAAAGCGGCTCTGCCGCACGAGAGGCCATGGCGTGGAACGGTTGCCAAACGAACGACCGCCGCCCACGTCTAAAGCCCTTCAAATATTAAAACGCATATTCGAGACGCAAACCATATGTCCGTGGCCTGGCGGCGTTATAGTAGACCCCATAGGGCTGAGCGGTTTGCACATAGGCCGGATAGGCCTTGTTGAACACGTTGTTGGCATAGAAGCCCACGCGCAGATTCTCGCCCGGAGGGCTGACATAGCCCGACGCATTCACGAGAAAGAGCTGGTTGTCGTGGTCGGCGCGCAGCTGACCGCCAGCCCCTGGCAGGAAGTCGATCGCCGAACGATAGGTAGCCAGACCCGCAAGCTGGGCCGTCCATGACCCAACGGCGAAATTGTAGCTTGCATTGACCGAACCCGACCATTCCGCAGCGAATGGCGGCACCGTGCCCGACAGATCGATCGGACATGGGAACAGCGTCGCGCCGGGTGCCGTAGGAGTGTTCAGGGCCGGATTATAGCAGACGAGCGCGGCGTTGTGGAACGGTTTGTAGCGTGCATGCTGCCACGAACCGCTGAGGCCAAGTTTCAGGCCGTTTATGGGGGTGATCTGCGCCTCTGCCTCGACACCGTAATTCTCCATCGCGCCGGCGTTGCCGGTTAGCGTGCCGCCCGAGTTCAAATCGAGCGTCTGAACCTGCTGATTCTTGTTCTTGGCATAAAACACCGCGGTGTTCAGGTGAGCCCGATTGTTGAGAAACGACTGCTTGATACCGATTTCATGGCTGAAGATCTTTTCAGGCTGAACGGGCGCAACCGGTGCGGCATATGGTCCGGGAAAACCGCCGGCCTTGAAGCCGCGCGTAAAGCTGTAATAGATATTGGTCGGCCCATTGTCCCATGCCAGCACGAACCGTGGAGTGAACGCCCGCTGCGACGTGTGCAGGTCGAAGCTGAACGCGCCGGGAAGGCCGAATGCGGCCGCAAGCTTCGCATTCGTTTCGCCCCGTCCGCTGCGATCTTCATAGGTATAGCGCCCGCCGACCGTGACCTTCAACTCATCGGTCAGGTTATAATAGCCTTCGAGGAAGGCCGCGTAGGACTTGGTCGTTGCAGTATTCTTGAATCCTGCGGCCGTCGCGGGATTGAAGTCGCCGCCAAAGAAATTGCCGAGGAAGGCCGGGTTGAAAAAGCCTTTGTCATGCAGATAGCTCAGGCCGAAAAGATAGTTGAACTTTCCTTCGAGTTTCGATGAGACCTGAAGGTCCTGCGTGTAGGATTTACCGCCGGACCGTGGCACCGCGAATTCGAAGAGCGGCAGTGGCGTATAATCCTGATCGGACGAACTGTCTGCTGTCTTTTGTTGACGGAATGTCGTCACGCTAGACAGGGTGAAATTGCCCATGTCGAAAGTCATGCTCAGATTGGCACCGTAATATCTCGTGCGCACCGGCTGAATGGTGGAGACCGCCTGAGTCTCGTAGAAACCGACCGAAGGCCGCACGACGCCGGGCGCCAGATTGCAGGCGAAGCAGGTGTCATCATTGCGGGCCAATGCCACGAGCGAGCTCAGATAGGCGCGCGTGTCATAAAATTGACCGCCCAGGATGATGTCCGCGTTACCGGGTTTCCAGCGCAGCTTGCCACGAATATTGTATGTGCGTGATCCACCGGCAACCTTGTCGCCGGTTATGAGATTGCGGACGAAACCACCGTCGTGCTTGTAGCCACCGGTGACGCGCAGGGCGAGGTCTTCGCCAATTGGCATGTTTATCACGCCGGCCAACTGGCGATGCTTGAGATTGCCAATCTCGCCGCGCACGCGGCCTTCAACCTTGTCGGTGGGATCTGCGCTGTTGATTATGATCACGCCACCCGTGGCGTTGCGACCGTAGAGCGTGCCCTGGGGACCGCGAAGTACCTGGATGCTCCCGATGTCGAAATTGTCTATGATCTCGTTTACGGAAAGCGTGCGCGTGAGATACGCGCCGTCCTCATACACCGCGACCGGAGTTTCGATGCCGACCGACACGAAATCAGCGCCGATGCCGCGAATATGCGGGGCAAAAAAACCTAGCGTCGTTGTAAAGCTGGCACCGGGCGTAATCGCTGCGATATCGACGACACGGGTCAGTCCCAGCGTTTGAACGGCTTCAGCCGTCACGGCGGTCACCGCCATCGTCGTATTCTGCAGGCTTTCAGACTTCCGCTGCGCGGTGACGATGATGTCTCCCGTTTCTGCGCCTTCATTCGCTCCGCCCGCAACGGAATCGGGCTGTGAGGATCGAGCGTCAGTCCGCACCGGCTGAGCAAGCGAGGGTGTGGCCATCCAAACGCTGCCGATGAGCAGCGAAAATCGAATACTCTTGAAGCTTTTCATTTTATCTCCCCAGTTAAATTTTTCGTGTTGGCGACTTGAGTAATGCTGCGCTTGCCACACCCAATAGTTCAGCCAAGATGGGTGTTCGGCGCATCACTGGAATTGGATGTTTTCGGCTGTCGCCGCGTGCGTGGCACAGCGGAACCGCCGTTCAACCCACGGCACGCCCCGCGGCATGACCTTCGCGAATGGCCGTTTGCAGGGTCCGAGACGATTTAGCGTCGCCGACGAGATGGATATCTTTCACCCGCTCGCGCAGTTCGCGCCAAAGCGTGTTGGCCGATGACCGGAAATCGACCCTGATCACGACATCGGCGGGGATGACGTCGGCCCGCTCGCCTATAAGGGTCTGCACGGTGGCCCATCCCGGCTCGGCGGCAGCGAGGAAAGCCTGCGTCACTATGTTGAACTTACCCAGCTTGTATAGCCGCTTGAGCGCGCTTGTGTCACGCATCGTGGCTTGGACGAGTGGTGCGAAGCTGCCGTGGCGGGTGACGTATATGACATCCATCCCGCGGTTCAAAAGCTCCTCGCAACAGCCAATAGCTTCATAGTGGCCAACATCGTCGACAACCACTGCGCTTCTGCCGAGATCGTTTCGCTTGCTATCGAGCAGATCTATCGCATCCATCACGATTGCACCGGGCGCGACCCGCACCTCGGTCGCCGGATGCGCGACCTGCCTTATGGGCCCCTCGAGTTTGCTCGCGCCAGTCGCGACGACAACGGCGTCGGGCACTTCGCTCAGCACCTCATCCGCATCCGGATAGGTCGATAGCCGGACGTCAACCCCCAGCCTGTAGACTTCCGCCTCCAGCCAGTTGGTAATGTCGCCGATCGCCTGCTGTTTGGGCAACCGGCGCGCATGATTAATCATTCCGCCGAGCGAAGGCGTTGCCTCGAACAGGATGACTTCATGCCCGCGCAACGCCGCAACCCTGGCGGCCTCCATTCCTGCGGGGCCGCCACCCACGATGACGACCTTGCGCCGTGGTGTCGATCGATCAAGCAGGCTTTCCGCCAACGTGCCTTCACGTCCGGCCGCTGGATTGACGACACAGCCGATCCGCCCCTCCGCCATCACGCCCCCGACGCACCCTTGATTGCACGCGATGCAGGGCCGGACCTCGGTCGCGCGGCCTTCCCGTGATTTTTTGATGAGGTCAGGATCTGCAATTGCCGCGCGAACGATACCGACGAGGTCGGCGTCGCCCGCGCGGATCGCCTGCTCGGCATCGTCCAGCGTCCCGAACCGGCCGGAGACCAGGCGCGGAACCTTCAGGCCGTGACCGATACGTCGCGCAGTGGGGAGCTGGTATCCTACAGGACTTTCCATCCCCGCGATGACTTCAATCGTGTCGTAATAGTCGCTATGCGAGATGTTGATGTAGTCGATCAGCCCTTCATCCTCGACGAGCCTGCAGACGGCATTGGCCTCCTCGATTGGAAACACAGCCGGATCGCCGCTCTCGCTGATCCTCATTCCCACCGGGAAACCCGCGCTTGTTTGCGCACGGATCTCCCGCAAAGTCTCGAGCAGGAAGCGTCGCCGGTTTTCAATCGACCCACCGTAGCGGTCGTTACGCTGGTTCAGAACCGGCGAGAGGAATTGCGCCACGAGATAACCGTGGCCCGCGTGAAGCTCAATGCCGTCGAGGCCGCCAGCCTCGACGCGTCGCGCGGCGGCGCCGAACGCCACCACCAGTTCTTCAATCTGATCAGTCGTCATCTCCAGCGGTGGGCACGTCGAGTGGCGGGCCGTCACTTCGGATGGCGCCCAGGGCGGATTCCCGTCAGCCGGTGCAAGGATATGGCCGCCATGCCAGAGTTGCTGAAACAGTTTCATGCCAGTGGGAGCGATGGCGCTCGCCAACTTGCGATAGTGCGGGATGACCGAATCGTCCCAATTGATCAGCGACTGGTACGACGATGGGTGGACAGAGCAGGCTTCAAGGATAGAGAGACCGACACCACCACGCGCACGCTCCAGATGATAGGCAATAAGATCGTCGGTGACAGGCTCGCGCGTGGCCAGCATCGTTACATGCGCGGGACGGACAATGCGGTTTGGCACCTCGACCGAGCGAATTTTGAGCGGCGAGAAAACCCGATCGTACATCCAATTCTCCTTGTTGGTTATCGTTGGTCATTTGGGCTATGGTGCCCGGGATGGGACATGCTATGAGGAGGCGCCGTCCGTTTAATGGATACGGAGGAATCCTCCGATTCGCAAGTGGAAACCGCTTTGGTCGATAGAAAGTTAGCCCCCCGCAAGCCGCGCGCCGATGCAGAGCGCAATCGTCTCCGCCTGATGACAGTAGCCAAAGAGGCATTTGCCGAAAAAGGCATCTCGGCCAGCCTCGAGGATATCGCGCGTGCGGCGGGCGTGGGTATCGGCACACTCTATCGTCACTTCGCAACGCGCGAGGCGCTGGTCGGTCAGCTTTATGAAAATGAAGGCGAACAGCTTGCGGAAGCGGCGGAGCGGCTTGCGCAGGCCGAGCTTCCCATTGAAGCTCTGCGTCAATGGTTGTTGCTGTTCGTCGATTATGTGTCGACCAAGCGGATCATTATCGACGTTCTCAGCATGCCGGGCAGCGGCGCGGACATAATATGCGCGGTCGCGCGCGACAAGCTGATCGATGGATGTGGCAAGCTTCTAGAGAATGTCAAACGCACCGGGCGGATTCGGCGCGACGTGGAACCAATTGATTTACTGGTGGCAATCGGCGGCGGCGCGACTCTTGGTTACGTATCCGACTGGGAAAAGGGCGCCGCACGCCTGACCGACATACTGATAGCTGGCCTTACTTGCGAATAATACTGCTTTCTGCAGTAGCTATCGTTCATCAATCCCCGTGTCGTGTGGCTGACGGAACAGAAATGAGGTCAGGGCTAGACGGTAGCGGCGAGAGCGAAGGCGGATAGGACAACGTTTAGGCACGTCCGGCGACTTGGCGCGACACCCTCCCATAGTGATCGAACGTGCCGCGCCTTACTTCCACGCCAGTATTCATGACCGTCCAAAGAGCGACTTACCGTTTCACCGTCCGCTGATGCTCCGGTCGTGCCGTCAGCTGACTGCCAGACCAGTCCTGGTAAATAGGATCGTCGGGATAGCGGGCGCCCCAGTTGGACATCTCGGGCACATCAACGCTCAGCGGCCAGTCGGTCTGCAGCTTCTTCACATCACCCCAGTCCCAGATGCAGGTGCGCCGCAAAACCTTCCATACGCCATCGCGTTTTTCGCACAGATCGCGGTAACGGTTGCCAAAGATGCAGCTGACATCCGGCTCCTTATACGTAACGACGCAAAGAACCATGCTCTCGCGCTTGGCTCGGTGGCCTTGTATTTCGGATATCACGTTGCTGATGTGATGGCTGCACGAGTATAGTCGGTCCCGATATGTTTCAACTGCGTCCGCCCATTTCGCGCCGTCGCCCATATAACCGCCGTGATCGTCGTACGAGTCCGGCCAATACGTGTCCCGGATTCTATCAATATCCATTCTGTCTGCGGCGCGACCATACATCATAATATTATCATACAGCAGTTTCTCGTCATATAATTCTTCCATTTGTGACTCGGTCAGCGGCATATCCTTCTCCTTCTTTCTTAAATCGTTGATCATATCGTAATAAGGGCGATACGGTTTGACACTTCGACCGAACAGATCTTGGGCGGCGAGAAAACTCGATCGTACATTCAATTCACGTTGTTGGTTACCGTTGGTGATTTGGTCTTGCGGGGTTCCGGTGATCGGTAACTGTGTATTGCTCCCCAATGACAGATTATGCTGTTGTGGGGCGCGTGGCACAGTCGAACCGCAATTCAAATCACGGCACGGCCGGCCGCATGGCCTTCGTGGATGGCGGCCTGTAGGGTCCGAGCCGATTTCGCGTCGCCGACGAGATGGAGGTTCTCCACCCGGCCGCGCAGCTCGCGCCAAAGCGTGTTGGCGGACTGCCGGAAATCGACTCTGACCACCACATCGGCGGAAACAACATCGATTTGTTCGCCATGCAGGGGCCGAATAGTGGCCCGTCCCGGCTCGACTGCGACCAGGAGCGCCTGCGTCACGATGTTGAACTTGCCCAGTTTGTATAGCCGCTTGAGCGCGGCTGCGTCACGCATCGCGGCTTGCACGAGTGGTGCGAAGCTGCCGTGTCGGGTGACGTACGTGACATCCATCCCGCGACTCAAAAGCTCCTCGCAACAGCCAATAGCCTCATAGTGGCCGACATCGTCAACGACCACCGCGCTCCTGCCGAGATCTTTTCGCCCGCTATCAAGCAGATCGATCGTATCCATAATGATCGCACCGGGCGCGGCCCGCACCTCACCGGCCGGATTCGCGACCTGCCTTATGGGGCCCGCGAGTTTGTTTGTGCCGGTCGCGACGATGACAGCGTCAGGCACCTCGTTCAGCACCTCATCCGCATCCAGATAGGTCGATAGCCGGACGTCCACGCCCAGCCTGTGGACTTCGGCCTCCAGCCAGTTGGTAATGTCGCCGATCGCCTGAAGCTTTGGCGCGCGGCGGGCATGGTTGATCATGCCGCCGAGCGAAGGCGTTGCCTCGAACAGGATCACCTCATGCGCGCGCAACGCCGCGACCCTGGCGGCCTCCATCCCTGCGGGTCCGCCACCCACGATGACGACCCGGCGCCGTTGGGTTGATTGATCGAGCAAGCTTTCCGCCAACGTGCTTTCACGTCCGGCCGCTACATTGACGACACAGCCGATCCGTCCCTCCGCCATCACTCCGCCGACGCACCCTTGATTGCACGCGATGCACGGCCGCACTTCGGCTGCGCGATCCTCTCGTGACTTCCTGATGAGGTCAGGATCCGCGATCGTCGCGCGAACCATGCCGACGAGGTCGGCGTCGCCCGCCCGGATCGCCTGCTCGGCGTCGTCCAGCGTCCCGAACCGGCCCGAGACCAGGCGCGGCAGCTTCAGGCCGTGGCCGATCCGTCGCGCGGTGGGGAGCTCATATCCCGCAGGACGGTCCATCCCCGCGATGACTTCGCTCTTGTCGTAGTGGTCGCTATGCGAAATGTTGACATAGTCGATCAGGCCTTCATCCTCAACGAGCCTGCAGACGGCGTTGGCTTCCTCGATCGACAACACAGCCGGATCGCCGCTCTCGCTGATCCTCATCCCCACGGGGAAGCCAGCGCTTGTGTGCGCACGAATCTCCCGCAGACACTCCAGCAGGAAGCGCCGCCGGTTCTCAACCGATCCGCCGTAGCGGTCGTCACGCCGGTTCAGCACCGGCGACAGGAATTGCGACACCAGATAACCGTGGCCCGCGTGAAGCTCGATGCCGTCGAGGCCGCCAGCCTCGACGCGCCGGGCCGCGGCGCCGAACGCCACCACCAGTTCTTCGATCTGATCGGTCGTCATCTCCAGCGGTGGGCACGTCGAGTGGCGAGCCGTTATCGCGGATGGCGCCCAGGGCGGGCTCCCGTCAGCCGGCGTAACGACATTGCCGGCATGCGAGAATTGCTGAAACAGCTTCATGCCAGTGGGCGCGATCGCGCTCGCTAACTTGCGGTAGCGCGGGATAACCGAGTCGTCCCAGTTGATCAGGGACAAATAAAACGATGGGTGGACCGAGCAGGCTTCGATGATGGAGAGGCCGACGCCACCACGCGCACGCTCCAGATGATAGGCGATAAGATCGTCCGTGACGGCTTCGCGCCTAGCCAGCATCGTCACATGCGCGGGACGGACAATGCGGTTTGGCACTTCGACCGAACCGATCTTGAGCGGCGAGAAAACCCGATCGTACATCCAATGCTCCTTTTGGGTTATCGTTGGTCATTTGGGTTTGCGGGGTTGCGGCTAGCGGCGACTATGTATTTTGAAGCCCCTCGCGGCGCTTGATCGCGTAGCGATCCCGATGGTCCACCCGCACCATGGCAGGCGGCGGAAAGGATTTGATAACAGCCCGCCATCCACAGCCGACCGAGATGCCTTGCACAGCCCCTTCTGAGATTGTGGCAATCTCCGCCATGGCCTTTTCCAACCCTTTGAGCGTTTTCGCCGGATGTGCTTGCAAGGCAAAATTTTATGAGGAGGCAACATCCGCTTAGCATAACGGAGGATTCCTCCGTTACACAAGTGGAAATAGTTTGGACTGAAAGAAATTTAGATCCCCGCAAGCGGCACCGCTTTAACAGCTCGCGGAGTGGCATGCGGCGTAAGCCGCCGCAGTATGAAAAAACAGATCTGCGCCCTTGCACACCCTCCATCGGTTAGCATGACAGTGCCCGTTCGCCTGTCCGTGGACGTCCACCCTTTTCCAGATGATGTGTTGGTGCTATTGATGGTTCCGGTGATTTCCCACTGCCTATTTGCGCGGGAGAATCAGCCGTTTGGGTGCCCGATGGGAGTCCTGGTTCTGGGCCTCGCACCGGCCGCTTCAATGCGCGGGGCCGTGGCGCCCGGATCGCAGCCGCCGTGCCGCGCGGCTCGGGCTGGTCCTTCGACCGGGGCAGCGGCATGCGCGTGCGGCCCCGGCGGGTGACGGTGAAGGCGCGGGTGGTGAAGCTGGCTGGCAAGGCCGGCGCGGTAGGGGTGCATCTGCGCTATCTCGAACGCGACGGCGTCAGCCGCGAAGGGGATCGCGGGCGCTTCTACTCGACCTTCGCCGATGAAGCCGATGCTCGTGCCTTTGCCGAGCGGGGTCTGGACGACCGCCACCAGTTCCGCCTGATCGTCGCGCCCGAGGATGGTCCGGCCTTCGACCATCTGCGCGATTTCACCCGCGACCTGATGGCGAAGATGGAAGAGGATCTGGGCACCACTCTTGACTGGGTGGCGGTCGATCATTTCGACACGGGGCACCCCCACAGCCATATCCTGATCCGGGGAGTCACCGAGGACGGCAAGACCCTCAATATTGCGGGTGACTATATCGCCCATGCCATCCGCTATCGGGCATCGGAGATCATGACCCGGGCACTGGGTCCGCAGAGCGAAATAGAAGTGCGCCAGCAGCTCGAACGCGAGGTCGATGCCGAACGGCTCACCCGGCTTGACCGGATGATGCTGGCGCAGGCGAAAGATCATGTCATCGACCTGCGCCAGATGGAGAGACAAGCCGCGCTCGATCCCGGCCACCAGCAACTGCTGGTTGCCCGCGCGCGGGTGCTGGAACGGATGGAACTGGCAGAGCAGGCTGGGCCGCTTTCCTGGACGCTGTCCCCGCATATGGAAAAGACGCTGACCGATATGGGCATGCGCGGCGACATCATCCGCCTCATGCACCAAGAGATGACGAGGGAGAAAGAGGCGCCCCACATCGATGCCCAACGTTATGTCGTCCATGGCGTCGACGGTGTAGCCGCACAGATGACAGGACCGGTCATCGGCAAGGTGGTGAAGCGGGGCGCTGCCGATGACGATCATGAGCGCCGTTATCTCATCGTCGACGGCATCGACGGGCGCAGCCATTATGTCGATATCGGCGCCAGCGCCGAGTCCACGCCGGTCGGCGGCATGGTGAGTCTGACGCCGAGGCAGGCCGAACCCCGCGCCGTAGATCGCACCGTCGTTCAGATCGCGCAGGGCCATGGCGGGCGCTATGGTCTGGGCATTCACCTCAACCATGATCCCGATGCCAGCGAGGCTTTTGTGGAAAGCCATGTGCGGCGGCTGGAGGCGATCCGCAAGACGACCGGTAAGCCCGAGCGCGACGCGGACGGGACATGGAAGATCGGTCCCGATCATCTCGATACCGTGCGGATCTATGAGCAGAGGAAGCTCAGGACCGAGCCGGTCAAGGTCGAGATGCTGTCGGCAGGGCCGATCCTCGATCAAGCAAACATCCATGCTGCCACCTGGCTGGACAAAGAACTGACGGCACCGGACAAAGCGCCCATCGCCAGCAATGGCTATGGCCAGGAGGTGCGCAAGGCATTGGCGCTGCGCCAGCAATGGCTGGTCGAGCAGCAACTGGCCGAGCGACAGGGCAATGATGTGATCTACCGCCGCAATCTGCTGCGTATCCTTCGGGAGCGCGAGGTGCGCGCCGTGGCCGGGCAGCTGTCGAAGGAACTGGGCCTGCCCTTTGCCGAAACCGTGCCGGGCGAACGAGTGGAGGGAACGCTCACGCGAAAAGTGAACATGACCTCCGGCCGGTTTGCCCTGATCGAGCGTAGCCATGAGTTCACCCTGGTTCCCTGGCGCGATGAGCTGGAACGGCATGTCGGCAAGCAGCTTTCCGGGCTGATGCGCGAGGACCGGCCGATCAGCTGGACTATCGGGCGGGGCCGCGGCGGTCCCAGCATCGGCGGCATGTGAGTCCAATCCGGGCCGATCTGGGCCGATCTGCTCCATCCCCAAACAGAAGCCGGACAGCGATACTCGTCCATGGCAGCGGATCGCTTCTGTGTCCCCCCTTGCGCCGGGCTGATCCGCTGCCACCGGACATCATCATGAACAGGCCAATGCCCGATGAAGAGCTACAAGACCCGGCATCAACTGTTCCTGCCCGAGGAAATGAGCAGGCGGCTTGAGCATCTAGCAAAGAACTCAGGCAGGGCACGGTCGGAGATCCTCGTCGAGGCGCTCGACGCCTGGTTCACCCGGCGGCAGGCGCCGAAGTCCAATGAGGCCATCGGCATTCGCCTCACCAAAATTGAGCGCAATACCGACTGGCTGCGGCGCAACCAGGCGCTGGTCTGGGAGGTGCTGGCACGCACGGTCCGGCATCAGCTCACCACTGGGGCGATGACCCCGGTGAACGAGGCGGCGCAGGCTAAAGGTGCCAAGCTGTTCGCCGAACTGATTGATGAGATTGCCGATCGGTTCGCGGGCAAGGCTGCGCCCGCCACCGACGATCCCACCACCCGTAAGCTGAGGAGTTTGCAATGAGCCGTGAGCATCGACCGCTGAAGAACACGGACCTGCCGCCGCAGGATAGGATCGAACCCATCACCGTGCGCATTCCCGACGCATGCCGGATGCTGGGGATCCGACGCAGCAAATTCTATGAGCTCATCGCCGAGGGGGAGATCAGGACGCTCAAGCTTGGAAGCGCGACCCTCGTGCCGGTCGAGGGCATCAAGGCGCTGGTGGCCCGGCTCAAAGAAGGTTGAGCTGGAAAGCAGTCGGACGGCAATGCCCCAATCCTTACCGTTTGACAGCGATTTTCCAGCGCCCCGAGGCGGACATCCAAATCTGACCGGGTCTGGCTGGCTCCATGACCAGAAGGTCGAATTCGAACACGCCACGCGCCAGGAACTGCGCCACCGAGGCGGACTCATCATGAAGACCGGCTTGAGCGATCCTGGACCGCCTGCTCGCCGCGTCTGCGCCACTTGCGGACCGTCTCGTCGCTGATGCCATAGCGCTTTGCCACGACACTGGCGGGCTCGGTCGAGCGGGCAATTTCCGCCCGCACAGCAGGCGTGATCCGGGCCTGGGGATGTATCTGCACCATCACGAAACCTCATCAGCAAGAGCGGCAAAGCGCCGCGCGTGATCCGCGATGGCGCTACTTACCATGTCCCAATGATGTGTCGCAACCAGACAGCTAAATCGGCGAATTCGGACGCGAGACGACCATGGAGGGTTCCATCGAACCGACCCAGCTCCGGATCGCACGCGATCTGATCGGAATAGAGGACCTCGTAATAGGCCATTTCAAAGGCCGGGATGACGCGGTCGGGTCGATATCAGTCATCGCTTCCTGCAGTAAGCCCCCCATTCGTCCATCAGCTTCCTCCTCTTTTCTAGCAGGTTACCTCGTCGATAGGCAGCTTCCGTCTTGTCCCGGACGCGATGCGCCAACGCCGCTTCCGCGATTTCGCGGGGATGGTTCGTTTCCTCGCTGACCCAGTCCCTGAAAGCAGAGCGAAATCCGTGGGCAGTTGCGTCCTCCTTCATCTCGCGAAGCAGCTTCGTGAGCGTCATGTCGCTCATCGGCATGTCTCCCCTGGCACCGGGAAACACGAGCGACCGCGACCCGATTCGCAGTTCGCGACACCGTTCGAGGATGGCGAGTGCCGGGGCTGACAAAGGAATGACATGCTCGCGCGCTGCCTTCATGCGCGCAGCTGGGATCGTCCAGAGCTTCTCCTCCAGGTCGAATTCTCCCCACACCGCTCCGCGCACCTCACCCGATCGCACGGCGGTCAGGATGGCAAAACGCAGAGCCAAGCGGCTGAAGGATTCCCGCTCGGCTAGCTTGAGCATGAAGGCCGGCACCTTCGCATAGGGCATGGCAGCAAAATGCCCCTCCTTCTTGGGTTGGCGAGGGAGCCCCTTGGTGATCGCCCGCATCGGCGCCTCGCTCTCGCGGTAGCCTGAAGCATAGGCCCAATCGAGTACGGTGCCGATCCGCTGACGGACCCGCCGCGCCGTCTCCGGCTTGGCAAGCCAAATCTCGGAGAGCAGATTGCGGATCATCGGGCCGGTGATCTCGTGGACCTGGACATGGCCAATATGCGGGAACACGTAGGCATCGAGTGTCTGGAGCCATTGCTTCTCATGCTTCTCATTGCGCCATGTCTTGCTGTGGGCTGCGATCACCCGGGCTGCAGCCTGCCTGAAGGTGGGAATTCCCTGGGACTTACGCCGCTCGAAGATGGGATCCAGTCCAAGCTCGACCCAAGTGCGGATTTCTCGCGCCCGCTCGCGGGCAGTCGCCAGCGAGACTTTGGACGCGCTGCCCAGACCAAAGTCGCGGCGGTTGCCATTTTTCTGCACCCGGCAGACCCAACTCTTGCCACCCGCGGGCTGGACCACGAGGAACAGGCCATCGCCATCCCCGATCCGCCCGGGACGAGTTGCTGCCTTCACGGCGCTGGCGGAGAGCTTTCCCATGCCACCAAATCTCCCACATTCTTTCCCACATTTCCAATCGGTCACCGGTGGACTGGCAGGGATGAACGTGGATACGAATCACGCTGAAAGCCGCAGAAAAGCTTGGCTTTAGTGATTCGGAACGGATGTGAAAGGACAGGGTAGTGGCGGAGAGGGAGGGATTCGAACCCTCGGTACCGTTGCCGGCACGCCGCATTTCGAGTGCGGTGCATTCGACCACTCTGCCACCTCTCCGCAGAAGGCCGGGGCGCCAGGATTTCTGGCGCCGGCCGGGTCGAGGGGCGGCCATTAGCGAATGATGATCCGCTTGCCAAGCGCCGGCCGCGCTATTTTTCTTGTGTCGACACACAGGCTTCCTAAATATGTCGCATGAACGACACGATTCAGATTTTCGGACCTGGCATCAGCGCCCCTGCCATCGTCCATGCGCTGTTCAGCATCGGCGACGTGGTCAAGCATCGGCGCTTCGGCTTTCGCGGCGTCGTGTTCGACATCGATCCCGTCTTTGCCAACACGGAGGAATGGTATCAGGCCATTCCCGAGGAAGCACGGCCGGACAAGCACCAGCCCTTCTACCATCTGCTCGCTGAAAATGGTGAATCCAGCTATGTCGCTTATGTAAGCCAGCAGAATTTGCTGGCGGATGATACAGACGAGCCGGTGGACCATCCGGCGATCGCCGGCATGTTCGGCACCTATGCGAATGGCAAATATCAACTGCGCCCGCTTCACCGCCATTAAGGCGTCCGCTTCGCGAGCCGGCCTGGCCAGCCGTGCGATCATCGTCGGGGCGATGCTGTGCGCGCTCTGCTTGAGCGCGCAAGCGTCCGAGGCCCCGGCGGTCGACCACCAGGCGCCACTGGCCGACCGCGTAAATGCCGACCCCGCCTTTCCCTTCTCCAACGAAATCGCCGCCTTCGCCAAAGCGGACGCCGGGGACCCGGCCCCGTCCGGCGGCATCCTGTTCCTGGGCAGTTCCAGCATCCGCCTGTGGAATATCGGGGGGAGCTTCCCCGATCGTCCTGTCGTCAATCGCGGCTTCGGCGGAGCCACCACGGCTGACGTGCTACATTATTATGCCCGCCTCCTTCCCCGCGCCAAGCCTGGCGCCATCATCGTCTATGTGGGGGAAAATGACCTGGCTGGAGGCGCCACTCCCGCCGACGTGTCGCGCAATGTGCTCAGGCTGCTGAAGCGGCTGCGCGAGGATTATCCCAAGGCCCGCATCGCCTATCTGTCCCTGAAGCCCAGTCCGATCCGCTGGACGCTCTGGCCCCGCCTGGCGGCGGTCAACATGACCGTCGCGGCGCGCAGTCGGGCTGTCGGGTTCGACTATCTCGATGTCGGCACCAGCCTGCTGGCGCGCGACGGCTTGCCTGATGCGTCCCTGTTCCGGCCGGACGGGCTGCACATGAATGCCCGGGGCTATGGCCGCTGGACTCGTCTCGTCGACGGCTGGCTGCACTGGGGGAAAGGTGCCGCACCCTCGCCCTCCTGATCCCGACCCGATCCAGGGGTGAGCGTACCGCACTTTCCGATTGATCCAAGGTCAAGCAACATTATTACCGGACATTCGTACAAGTGGCAGGCGAGGGGGAAAGCGGGTGACAAGTGATTCGGCCAAGGCGGCGCCAGTCGCGGAACTGACGGTGCGCGGCGTCGTGCTGGGCGCGCTCATCACGCTGATCTTCACCGCCGCCAACGTCTATCTCGGGCTGAAGATCGGCCTTACCTTTGCCACCTCGATCCCGGCGGCCGTCATCTCGATGGCCGTCCTGCGCCTGTTTGCCACCGGCACGATCCTGGAAAACAATATCGTCCAGACCATCGCCTCTGCGGCGGGCACCTTGTCGGCCATCATCTTCGTCTTGCCGGGCCTGGTCATCATCGGCTGGTGGCACGGCTTTCCCTACTGGCTCTCCGCCTTCACCATCGCCCTGGGCGGCATATTGGGCGTCATGTATTCCGTGCCGCTGCGCCGTGCGCTGGTGACCGGGTCGGACCTTCCCTATCCCGAAGGCGTTGCCGCGGCCGAAGTGCTGAAGGTCGGTGCCGGATCGCGCGAGGGGCTGGAGGAAAACAGGCGCGGCCTGTCCGCCATCCTCATGAGCGCGCTGGCGGCGGCGGCCTTTTCGATCCTGGCCAAGACGCGGCTGATCGCCGAGGAAGCGGCGACCTTCCTTCGCTTCGGCACGGGCGCCACGTCCGTGTCGACCAGCTTTTCCATGGCGTTGATCGGCGTCGGCCACCTGGTCGGCCTGTCAGTGGGCGTCGCCATGTTCGTCGGCCTGCTGATTAGCTGGGTAGGGCTGGTGCCTTGGCTCACCTCGCCGCTTCCGGCCGGCGCAGACCTGTCTGCGGTCGTCGGCACCGCCTTTCGCATGAAGGCCCGCTTCATCGGCGCGGGCACGATCGGCGTGGCGGCGATCTGGACGCTGCTCAAGATCCTGGGCCCCATCGTCAGCGGCATCCGCTCCGCGCTCGCGGCCAATGCGACGCGCCGCGCGGGCAACGCGGCGAGCCTCGACATCACTGAGCGCGACCTGCCCATCGGCATTGTCGGTGGCACCATCCTGTTGACACTCCTCCCCATCGGCATGCTGCTCTGGGTCTTCGCGCAGGGGGGGCCGATCGCGGCCAATCCCGTACCGGTGATCGGCCTGACGCTCGCCTATGTGCTGGTGGCGGGCATCGTCATCGCATCGGTGTGCGGCTATATGGCGGGCCTGATCGGCGCGTCGAACAGCCCGATCTCGGGCGTCGGCATCCTGGCCGTGCTGGGCGCCTCGCTGCTGCTGGCGGCCCTGTATGGCTCGGGGGGCGACCCGAAGCAGACGCAGGCGCTGATCGCCTATGCGCTATTCACCACCGCCATCGTGTTCGGCATCGCGACCATCTCCAACGACAATCTGCAGGATCTCAAGACCGGACAGCTGGTGGGTGCGACGCCGTGGAAGCAGCAGGTCGCACTGGTGCTGGGCGTCATCTTCGGATCGCTGGTCATTCCGCCGGTGCTCGACCTGCTCAACAGCGCCTTTGGCTTTGCCGGCGCGAGTGGCGTGGGGGCCAATGCCCTGCCCGCCCCTCAGGCGGCGCTGATCTCCGCGCTGGCGAAGGGCGTCCTGGGCGGGGACCTCGACTGGGGCCTGATCGGCGTGGGCGCGGGGATCGGCGCCGCCGTCATCGCCATCGACGAATGGCTGGGCAAGGCCGGCAAGCTGCGCCTGCCCCCCCTTGCGGTCGGCATGGGCATCTACCTGCCGATGGCGCTCACGCTGCTGATCCCGGTCGGCGCGGTGATCGGCCATTTCTATAACCGCTGGGCGCTGCGTCGGGCCAATCCCGACTTTGCCGAGCGGATGGGCGTGCTGATGGCGACCGGCTTCATCGTCGGCGAAAGCCTGTTCGGCGTCGCCTTTGCCGGCATCGTGGCGGCGACAGACAGCGACGCGCCGCTGGCGCTGGTGGCGGAAAATGACTGGGCGGTGCCGCTCGCGCTGCTGATCTTCGCCGGCGTCGTGGTGGGGCTCTACATCCGCCTGCGCCATTGGGCGAGCGCACCGCTCAATCCCTGACCCTCAAGCCTCGTCTCCTCCCCATGCCAGGCACGGGGAGGAGAAGGGCACGGCCTATTTCCTCCCGAACCAGCTTACCAGCGCGGGCTTCAGCCGCGCCCGCGTCTCGATCCGCGTCCGGATCGCCGCGATCGACCGATCGACCACCTTGCGCGATTCAGGCGTCAGATACTGGCTCGCATAGGCGTCGAGCTTCGTCGCCATCCCGGGGTCGGCCGATCCGCCGCCCAGCCGCGCGATCGCCTGGCTGCGCGCCGATACATCGATCATCGCCTCATATTGCCGCCGGTGGGCCAGCACATAGTCGACCGCGAGCATCGGATGCTCGCCGCCCACCGCCGCGATGATCGCCGCGCTCGTGGTCTTGCCCGGCTCGTCGGTCATGGCAAGGTCCAGCGCCCTGCGCCCCAGCGCTTCATTCTTGGCCGCCCCCAGCAGCGCGAACAACGTGCTCTTTTCGAGGTCGCTCCTGGCACGGTGGGCCATGGCGCGCAGCTTGTCCCACGTCGCTGCGTCGGCATTCTGGGCAATGATGCGCAACCACAGGTTACGCAGCGGACCGTCGAGCAGGGCCGGATCGGCGAAACGGCGGTTCGCTTCGGCGACGACCCTCTTGTCGCCCGTCGCGCCCAGCGTCGAAACGAGCGCGGATCGCAGTACCGGGACCTGCGGCCCCTCGCCGGCCTTCGCGTCGAAGCCGACGCCGGCCAGCACCGGGCCAAGCTTGCGCGAGGCATAGGCGGCCACCCTGGCCTGCGCCGCCCTGTCGCTTTCCAGCATGGTATAGGCGCTTTCGAGATAGTCGGGCACCTCTGCCAATACGGCCGGGCTGGCGTCGCGGGGGACAGCATCGACCATGTCGAGCGCGAGCCCGATCGGTTGGTAGCCGCCCAGTCCCAGCTGGAAATTGTCCGCCATCAGGCCAATCTGGTCCATCGACGACAGGCGAGTGAAATCCTTCACCAGCGCCTTGAGATTGGCCTGCGGGTAGAGCGAACGATAATAGCCGGTCTGCCCCGCGTTGATGAGATAGGCGCCGCATCCAGGCAACGTGACCTGCGCCTTGCCATCGAGGATCAGTTGCTGCGGCGCGCCGCCGATGGTCTGCGCCATCACCGGCACATGCCAGCCGAGCGGCGCCTTGTCCTTGCGGTCGCGGCTGAATTCACCCTGCGAAAGGGACAGCAGGGTCGATCCGCCCTCGCACTGCGCGCTGTCGACCTTTACCAGCGGGATGCCGGGCTGGCTGGTGAAGTCATGCGCGATGCCGACCAGGCCCTTTGCCCCCGCGCCCTCGACGGCCTTCCACAGATCGTCGGTGACGGTGTTGCCATAGGCATGCGCCTTCATATAGGCGCGGATGCCCTGCCGCCACGCATCCTCGCCGGCATAGCCTTCCAGCATGGTGATGACCGCCTCGCCCTTTTCATAGGTGATGTCGTCGAAGGCCTGGTTCACCTCATCGACGGTGCGGATCGTCTGCACGATGGGATGGGTCGTCGCGAGCGCGTCGAGCGCCATGGCCCGCTCCCGCCCGCCCACGCGGGTCAGCAGCATTTCCCAGCTCGGCTGCAACTTGTCGGTCACCTTGGTCGCCATCCAGCTGGCAAAGCCTTCGTTCAGCCACAGATCGTCCCACCAGGCCATGGTGACGAGGTCGCCGAACCATTGATGCGCCATCTCATGGGCGACGATCGAATAGATGGTGCGCCGCGTCCCTTCCGACGTGAAGCGGGGATCGACCAGCAGCGCGCGTTCGAAGGTGAAGATCGCGCCCCAATTTTCCATCGCGGAAAAAAACTGGCTCTGGCCTGGCCCGGCCACATTGTCGAGCTTGGGCAGCGGGAAGGGAACGCCGAAATAATCGTTGTACCAGGGCAGGATCGCCGCCGATGCGTCCAGCGCCAGTTGCGCCTTGCCGGTATTCCCCTTGCCGGTGATGACGCCCACCTCGGTCGCGCCGGCCATCTTGGTGGCGCGGTCGAGGTCGCCGAGGCCGAAGAACAGCAGGTAGGAGGACATTTTCGGGCTGGTGCCGAACGTCACCTGCGTCTTGCCGCCGCCCAGGTCCTTTGAGGCCCTGACCGGCATGTTGCTGACCGCCAGCTGGCCGGTCGGGATGATCGCCGCCAGATCGAAGGTCGCCTTGTAGCTCGGCTCGTCGAAGCTCGGCACGAAGCGGCGCGCATCGGGGGCCTCGAACTGGGTGAAGAGCGCGCGCTGCGCCTTGCCGTCATTGTCCGTATAGTCGAGCGCGAACAGCCCGTTCGCCTGCGTGTTGATAACGCCCGCATAGCTGATGGCGAGCCGATAGCTGCCCGGCTGGACCGGCTTGCCGAAATCGAAGCTGACCGTCTGCGCCTCCGCATCGATCGTGGCGGTGCCCTTGACGGGCTTGCCTTTGTCGGGGGTCAGCGTCACCGCGCTCACCTGGAGGTCGGCGGCGTTCAGCACCAGTGCCGGCATCGCCTGCGCGACATCAACGTCGATTGTCACCTCGCCGGTGAAGGCAAGGCGGGCTGCATCGGGCGTAACGGTGATCGCATAATGGCTGGGCACGGCGCCGCGCGGCAACTGGGTCGTGATGCCGGGCGCAGGGCCGCCGATCGTCTGGGCGAGGGCAGGTTGAACGAGCGCCACCGGCGCGGTCGCCAGCATCAGCGGCATAATCTTCTTGAACAACATCAGGTTCACAACTCCGACACGTTGGAACGGCGCCGCGCTTGAACGGCGCGACGCCGGAATAGTTGCGGGATCGAGCCTTTCCGGGCGCCCGTCAAGCCGCCACGACCGCTCCCGATGTCGTTGGTTGAGCCTTGTTGTTTATTTGTCAAACAATGGCACCCGTCCCCTTATCCCGAAGGCCGGGGCCTTGGGCCGCTGCGGCCGGCGCCAGCGCCTATCCCCGCCCGCGATAGCCGGGCACATCCTGCGCCGGCAGCCACAAGCCCGCCGGCGGTTCGCCCGACTGCCAGAAGACATCGATGGGAATGCCCCCGCGCGGATACCAGTAACCGCCGATCCGCAGCCAAAGCGGCTGCATCTCGTCGAACAGCCGCTCGCCGATGCCCACGGTGCAATCCTCGTGGAAAGCGGCATGATTGCGGAAGGAGCCCAGGAACAGCTTCAGCGACTTCGATTCGACGATCGTCGCGGCCGGCGCATAGTCGATCACCAGATGGGCGAAGTCCGGCTGCCCCGTCACCGGGCAGAGCGAGGTGAATTCCGGCGCGGTGAAACGCACCAGATAGGGCTTGCCCGGCCTGGGATTGGGCACATAGTCGAGCACGGCCTCTTCCGGGCGCGCGGGCAGCGCGCTGGACTGCCCCAGGTGGATCGGTCTGGTCATGTCAGGCATATCAGTCATGACGGGCCATCTACGCCATTGCACACACAATGTCATCGCCGCCTCACATAGCGCCGTCGTTCACCTGCCGTTCAGCCGGGACCGTGCCTTGGCTGCTGACCATGGGATTGCGTCCTGCCGCATTGACTTTCCTGCTGCTGTTGCTGGCACCCTCTGCCTTTGCGCAGGATCAGCAAAATGGCGGCGAGCCAGTGTTCAACCTGCCCCGCACGACGCAGAACCCACCCGCCGAGCCCAACCGTCAAGGGCCGGAACTCGACGTGTTCCGTGGCGCGCCGACGACGGTGACGCCGCCGCCGCCGATTGTCGTGCCGCCGACGGTCACCGCGCCCGCTCCCGCCCAGCCGCAAACCACGCCGGAGCCTCAGCCGCGTCCAACGGATCGGACGCCGCGTCCCGCCGTCCCGGCGCCTCGGTCGCAGGCCGCGCCCGCGCCGGGGCGGGATTCGCCTCCCCCACCCGCTTCGCCCGAGCAGCCGGCGCAGACGCAGGTCCAGCCCGCCCCGTCTCCACCTGCCCCATCTCAGCCCGCCCCATCTCAGCCTGTCCCGTCTCAGCCTGCCCCGGCGCGGCCCGCCGCTTCCCCCCCGCCGGCAGCGGCAGCGCCCGCGACCCGGTCCAACCCCTTGCCGTGGATCGTCGCGGGGCTGCTCGCGCTCGTTGCCGCACTGGGCGCGCTTTGGCTGCTTCGCCGCCGCCCGCCACGCGACGTAGAGGTGGAACGCGCAGCCGACGAGCCGGCGCCGACGCCGACCCCCGCCGCCCCGACACCCCGCGCCGCGCCTGTCAGGCCACAGCCGGCCGCTCCACGCCCTTCGCCCGCGTCACTCCCGGTCGCGCCTGCCGCGACTGAACGCCCGTGGATCGATCTGGAGATGGAGGTGCGCGGCGCCAGGCTCTCGCTGATGGGCGCGACGATCAACTATGTCCTGACGCTGCACAATCGCGGCAGCCGCACGGCCGAAGATGTACTGGTCCGTGGCCTCATCGGCAACACGGACGCCGGCCAGCAGGCGCTCATGCAGCAATTCTTCGCCGGATCGGCCGGACTGCCGATCCATTCGGTCGTATCCGTTGCCCCCGGTGATCGGCATAGCCTGACCGGCGAATTGCGCCTGCTGCCTGACCAGATCGCGCCGGTGCAGGTGCAAGGACGCGCGCTGCTGATCCCGCTGGTCGCCTTCGATGCACAATATCGCTGGAGCGAGGGGGGCGATCCCGTCGGCACCGGCCGCACCGGCAAGGCGTTCATCGTCGGCCAGGAACAGAGCCCGCCCGCTGATCGCCTGTCGCCCTTCCGCCTTGACCTTGGCCCGCGCCAGTATCGCACGCCCGGCAGCCGGGCCACGGCGCTCGAACTCGCAAGCTGATCTTTACGCGCGCCGACCGCGCCCTGACCTGTCTCTGCCGCATCCTTTTATGCGGAAAACCTGTTCCCACTTTTCCGCGCGCTGCTTAGAAAGGCACGAACGATATCGAAGAGAGGCGGCATGGACATTCTCGTTTCCACCGAATGGCTCGCGCACGAGCTGGGCAATCCCGATCTGGTGATCCTCGACGCCACTCTGTTTCTGCCGGGCACGCCGCGCGACCCCCGCGCGGAATATGAAGGCGCGCATATTCCGGGCGCGGCCTTCCTCGACCTGCCGACCCTTGCCGATGCGGATGATCCGCGCCCCGGCATGCTGCCCGGCGACGCCTTAATGACCGAACGCTGCCGGGCCCTGGGGATCAACAGCGACAGCCGCATCGTCGTCTATGACAACAGCCCCACGCACAGCGCCGCGCGCGGCTGGTGGATGATGCGCCTCTATGGCGTGGGCGCATCGGCCGCGATCCTGGACGGCGGCCTGCCCAAATGGCTGGCCGAAGGGCGGCCGACCGAGACGGGCTGGCCGGTCATCGCGAGCGGCGATGTCACGGCGCGTCGCGATCAGCGGCAGGTCAGGACCAAGCAGGATCTGCTCGCCAATCTGGAAAGCGGCGAGGCACAGGTTCTCGACGCGCGCGGCGCCGCCCGTTTCACGGGTGAGGAAAAGGAGCCGCGGCCCGGCATGGCGTCCGGCCATATTCCCGGATCGCGCAACATCCCCTCTTCCTCCCTGTACCGCGCCGACAACAGCATGAAGACCGGGGCTGAACTGCGTGCGCTGTTCGACGCGGCCGGCACTGATTTTTCCGGCCCGATCATCACCAGCTGCGGCAGCGGCGTCACTGCCGCCATCCTGCTCGCGGGGCTGGAGCTGCTCGGCAAGACCGACGTGACTCTCTATGACGGCAGCTGGTCGGAATGGGGGCTGGACCCGGCGACGCCCAAGGCGACCGGCCCGGCATGAACCGAAAGGACGGCAAGGAAGATTCGCGCGGGCCGCTGACGAAGCTGGCGCAGGCCGGCCGCAAACGTGAATGGACTGGCATACCCGGCCAACCCGGCGGCATTGTCAGCCCGCCCGTCTGGCGTGCGTCGACCATCCTCTATGACGATGTCGCGCATCTGCGCCGCGCGGCCGGGTCCAGCACCCATGAACGGCTTTTCTACGGCCGCAAGGGCACGCCGACGGCCTGGAGCCTCGCCGACGCGCTCACCGAAATGGAGCCGGGGGCGGAAGGCACGATGCTCTTTCCTTCGGGGGTGGCCGCCATCGCCTGCGCGCTGATGGCGGTGCTGAAACCCGGCGACCAACTGTTGATGGTCGACAGCGCCTATGACCCCACCCGCAATTTCTGCGACAAAATGCTGAAAAGTTACGGTATCGAAACGATATATTATGATCCGCGTCTCGAAATCGACTCTTTTCGCGACCTCGTTCATGCAAATACCCGCGCCATCTTCCTAGAAAGCCCTGGCAGCCTCACCTTCGAAGTGCAGGACGTGCCGGCGATCACCGCCCTGGCGCGGGAGCGCGGGATCGTGACGCTGATCGACAATACCTGGGCAACGCCGCTCTTCTTTCCCGCGATGGCCCATGGCGTCGACATCGCGATCCTCGCCTGCACCAAATATATAGTCGGCCATAGCGATGTGATGCTGGGGTCGGTAACCGCCACCCCGCCGCTGTTCCCCGCGATCCGTCAGGCGGCCTATCTGTTCGGCCAGATGACCAGCCCCGACGACGCTTGGCTGGCGACGAGAGGCCTGCGCACGCTCGGGGTCCGCTTGAAGCAGCATCAGGACAGCGCGCTCGCCATCGCCCAATGGCTTGAGCAGCAGCCCGACGTGGCGCGGGTGCTGCATCCCGCGCTGCCGTCCTGCCCCGGCCATGACCTCTGGCGGCGCGACTTCACGGGGTCCAGCGGCCTGTTCAGCTTTGTGCTGCGGGGCGGCGATGAGCAGGCGCGCGCGGCGCTGATCGACGGCCTTGTGCATTTCGGGATCGGCTACAGCTGGGGCGGCTTCGAAAGCCTTGCCCTGCCGGTCGACCCCGCCCGCTATCGCACCGCGACCCGATGGCAGGCCGAAGGACCGCTGGTCCGATTGCAGATCGGGCTGGAAGATCCCGCCGACCTCATCGCCGACCTCGAAGCCGGTCTCGCCCGCTTCGGCGCGGCGCGGGGATGAGGCAGCTTTTCCCGCAAATGCTGGGACTGCTGCTAGGCGATCCGGCGATCGTCCACCCGTTGGCCGCGCTCGCGCTCGCGGCGCTCATCTTTCTAGCCGCGGACGCGATCGCGCATATCACAGGGCCGCGCCTGCGTCGGCGCGCGCGTCCGCTTGGCGACGCGCTCGCGGGTCATTTGCGGCCGATCCTCCGGCACGCAACGGCCAGCGGACTGCTTGCGCTGGCGGTCGCGCTCTGGCCGGTCGGCGTACCGGCGCATCTGGCGCTGGGCGGCGCACTCGCGCTGGCGCTCGCCCTGCTCGCCACCCACATATTGCGCAGCCTCGCCATTCCCCGCTGGGCCGTCGTGCCCCTGGCCCTGCTGATCTTCGTTATGGTCCTGTCGGGCAGCAGCGGTGGCTTTGCCCCGGTTGCCGACATGCTGGACGGCGTCGGTATCGATCTTGGCAAGCGGCGCGTGACCCTGCTCGGCCTGTTCGGCATGGCCGCGACCTGCGTCGCGCTGTTCGCGATGGTGCGCCTTGCCAACCGCATCGTCTCGCGCAGCATTGAGCGGGCCAAGGGCCTGGACGCCACGCAGAAGCTGCTTGCGCAGAAGCTGGCGGCGATCACCGCTGTGGTTGTCGCCTTTTTCGTCGGCATCGACCTGCTGGGCATCGACCTGACCGCCTTCGCGGTCTTTTCAGGCGCGCTTGGCCTTGCGGTCGGCTTCGGTCTGCAAAAGACGTTCGGCAACCTGATCGCCGGCATCATCCTGCTGATGGACCGGTCGATCAAGCCGGGCGATGTCATCGTCGTGGGTGAAAGCTTCGGCTGGGTGAACAAGATCGGGGTGCGCGCGGTGTCGGTCATCACCCGCGACGGCAAGGAACATCTGATCCCCAACGAGAAGCTGATGACGCAGGAGGTCGAAAACTGGTCCTATTCCGATCGCAACGTCCGCGTCCGCATTCCGGTGGGGGTCAGCTATGACAGCGACCTCAAGCTCGCGCAGGACCTGATGCTGCGGGCGGCGCAGGAAAGCCCCCGGGTGCTGCGCAATCCCAAGCCCAATGTCTGGCTGACCGGCTTTGGCGACAGTCGCGTCGAACATGATATTCTGGTGTGGATCAGTGATCCCGAAGCCGGGCTGGGCAGCGTGAAATCCGATGTCCTCAATCGCGTCTGGATACTGCTTCGCGACAACGGCATCACCATCCCCTACCCGCAGCGCGTGCTGCACCAGGCGGACACTGCTGCGCCGCGACAATAGGCTGCTTCTTTTCCCAATTGCGGCAAAATTGAGAATGGGCGGCGCGCTCTGCCGCATTAGTGCCGGCTTTTGTTGCAGAGTGGCAACATATCCGAAGCAAACGTCACGCTTTGGCAATAATATCTTGTGCAGCGCAGCGGCGCCCGGCATTTGTCCGCTGTCCAGGCGACCCGGCCCGCCCGTTGGGGAAGAGAGTTCGGAACCCTGACGCAGGTGGGACCATCGCAGACCAAAAACCCAAGGGGAATTCTATGCGTAAGTCCATTCTCGGCCTCTCGGCCGTCGCTCTCGTCGCGCTCTCGGCTCCGGCTTTTGCCCAGGACCAGGCCGCGCCCGAACTTACCGTCACCGGCAATGCCGCCGTTGTCACCGACTATCGCTTCCGCGGCATTTCGCAGACCGACAAGCGTTTCGCGCTGCAAGGCGGCATCACCGTCACCCATGCTTCGGGCTTCTATGTCTCGACCTGGGGTTCCTCGATCGATGAGTATGTCGCCAATGGCAGCGACCAGGAACTCGACCTGATCGCCGGCTATTCCAAGACGATCGGCGCTGCTACCTTCGATGCCGGCGTGCTGTATTACTACTATCCGAATTCGGGCGGCGTGAACTCCGACTTCGTCGAGCCCTACGCCTCGATCAAGGGCACCTTCGGCCCGGCGACCGCCAAGTTGACCGCAAACTATTCGCCCAAGCAGCACGCGCTGTCCTATGGCGTCAATGCGCGCGAAGACAATCTGTATGTCGCGGGCGACCTGTCGGCCAGCATCCCGAAGACGCCGCTCGGCGTGTCGGCCCATCTCGGTCACAATTTCAGCCGCAGCTACCTCTCCTTCGGCGAGAAATATACCGACTGGAACGTCGGCGCCACCTACACATGGAGCCATCTGACCTTCGGCGTGAGCTATGTCGACACCGACAAGGACTTCCGTTCGACCTACACGACGGCCGGTGGCGCACTGCGGACGACCCGTAATCTGTCCAAGGCTGGCATCGTCGGTTCGATCACCGCCTCTTTCTGAGGCATCCGGAATAACAGGAGGGGATGGGCCGCGATCCACAGGATCGCGGCCCGTCTTCTTGTGGCGGCCATCCCGTCATAATAGGTCGCCTGTTCCGATGAGCCTGCGTATATAGCATCCATGTCCGCCCCGATGCTGTTCCTGATCTTCCTGGCCACGGTCGCCGCGATGGAAGGCTTTGCCTATGTCATGCACCGCTGGGTCATGCATGGTCCGGGCTGGTTCCTCCATGCCAGCCATCATCGCCCCCGCATCGGCCGGTGGGAAGCGAACGACCTCTATTTCGTGATCTTCGCCATGCCGTCCATCCTGCTGCTGCTGGGGGGCGTGCAATGGGGCTGGGGGAATTGGGCGACTGCCTGCGGAGCGGGCATCGCGGCCTATGGCATGATCTATCTCGGCTTCCACGACATCATCGTTCATCGCCGCATCGCACACCGCTATGTTCCGCGCTCGACCTATATGAAGCGCATCGTGCAGGCGCATCGGCTGCATCACGCGGTGGAAAGTCGCCGACACTGCGTCAGCTTTGGGTTCCTGGTCGCGCCACGACCTGACCTCTTGAAGCAGCAGCTTGCCAATAGAGAAGGCGGTGCATTGCGTGCGTCTGCGGGCAGAAAGGGCCGCTGACCGCGGCGCCCGGCCGGCGATCGCCAGCGCTCAGCCGTTTCCCTCGGTAGCGAAATCGGCCAACATTTCGGCAAGTGCCTCCGCGCCGTCGTCGCTGCCCGCCAATGCCGCCGTGAGGGCATCCTGGACCTTCGAAGCCACGAACCGCGACGGCCCCGCATAAGCGAGCGACCATGTCAAAAAGCGGCGATGGTCATACGGGCCTTGGGCTATGGTGCGAATGTCATGATGGCGCGGGTCGCGCATTATACTTTGCTTGAGGGCGGCGATGCCCCCGGCAGGGCCTTCAAGATGCTGGGCGAAGCGCTGGCCTGTGAAAAGAAGCGCGCCTGTGACACCCAGGGCCGCGTTGCGCGTTACCGAAATGTCAATGATCGCTCGTATAATGTTGGCAGCGTCTGCCTGAGGCAGATCTGCCGAGCTGATATACATCCATCTTTCTAGCATGAGCACTTATTATAAGTGCGTACAAGAAGAGTAAAGGCGGGACGCAGGTGGGACCGTTTCCGGCGCCCCGCCTTTCCTTCCTGCCGGTCCCCGGGGGAGGAGTCCGGCTGATCGAAGAGCGTTTGTTCTAGCACGGCATGGTTAAGCGGCAATTAGGCTGTTTATCGTATAAACACGACATCGCATTGACCTTTTCATTAAGCTGTGCGCGCTAGAGCGGCGCTCCGGTTTCAATGGAGGTCAACCTATGTTTACCCCCGAGTGCGCAACATCCGATGTTCAGGAAGTAGGCGGCGACAAGCGCAGGCACCCTCGCAAGACGGTGTTCAAGTCCGCGCTCCTTTATCCGGTCCTGAAGGAAGCGAGCCTCACCATCGCCAACGTTTCCAGTCATGGGGTCAGCGGCCGCAGCGCGCTGGACTTGAACCTGCGAGAACATGTCCATATCAGCTTCAATTCGGAAGATTATCTCACCGCGGAAGTGCGTTGGACGCAAGGCGAGCGATGCGGGCTGCTGCTGGAAGATCCACTATTGTGGCTTGCCGACCAGCCCACCCTGATGGAGCAATTGGCAGCCGATCAGCTGCCACGGGAATCGCGCATGTCGGTGGACATGCAGGCGAGAGTGGTGACTTCGGCGCCAGTCATGGTCGGGACGATCCGAAACATGTCGGCAGAGGGCATGATGGTGGAAACGCACGGGCTGAGGGAAGGGACGCGACTTCTGGTGAAAAGCCGGGACCGCCGGATTCGCATGGGCCGCGTTCGATGGTCAAGCAGCGGCATGGTCGGTCTGTTCTTTGAGGGCGGAATCTGACATCAGAACGCAATCGCAACTAAATGCGTTGTCGCACGTTCAGGGCTGTGGAAGAGGAATGGCGATTGGCCTCATGCCTGAAATACCCTGTCTTCGTCGTGCTGGGCGATTCCGAGGTGCGCCGGCTGCTGGTCAAGACGCTCTCTGCCACTGGCTATGAGCCCACTCCGTTCGTCAATGGCAGCGACTTCATCCAGTCTCTCGAATTCCTGCCTTCGGGCGTGGCGATCGTCGATTTGCAGCTGCCGGACATGACGGGACTCGCGGTTCTCGAGGGCGTGCTTTCCCGGCGGAGGGATATCCCGCTCATCATGACGGCATCGGCGACGGACCTGAGGACCGTGGTTCAGGTCATCAAGAAGGGCGCCGACGATTTTGTCGAGCAGCCATTTGCCAGAGAGGCGTTGTTCGCGACGATCGCGCATGCATGCGCCCTGGTTCCCGGCCGCTCGGAGGATCACAAGCGCAGGGTTGCCGCTGAGAAATGCGTGCGGAGCTTGACTGCGCGGGAACGGGAAATCCTTCAGGCCGCGCAAGTGGAACCGGACAGCAAGGCCATCGCCGATCGCTTCCATCTCAGCCTGAGGACTGTTGAAACTTATCGGACACGCATCATGAAAAAGTGCGGCGTCAGGCGGTTTGCGGACGCTATTTCTCTGTGCAGCTTGGTGCAGGACAATCTTCCACGGCCCTAGAGACATGCCGCTCGGCAACTATGCGCAACAGGCCGGTATTCCGTCCGGCGCTTGGGGATAGCGCATCTTCCCCGGGCAAAAAGCCCGCCGCGGCTATCCGCGAGCAGGCCTTTGATTCCTTGACGCTGGCTAAGGGCGGGAACCGCGTTGTCGTACGGCAATCGACCCGGTCGGCCAGACAGATCAGCCCTTATTCGCCATCATCTTCCGCTTCGGGGCCGGCCATCATACCTTCGGCGACCTCTTCAGTCTTGCCGCGGATCGCGCGCTCCAGACGTTCTGCCATTTCGGGATTTTCCTTGAGGAAGGTCTTGGCATTTTCGCGACCCTGGCCGATGCGGACGGAGTCGTAGGAAAACCAGGCACCCGACTTTTCGACCACGCCGGCCTTGACGCCCAGGTCCAGGATCTCGCCGATCTTCGAGATGCCCTCACCATACATGATGTCGAATTCGACCTGCTTGAATGGCGGCGCGACCTTGTTCTTGACCACCTTCACGCGGGTTGCGTTGCCAACGATGTCGTCGCGATCCTTGATCTGGCCGGTGCGGCGAATGTCGAGGCGCACCGAAGCGTAGAATTTGAGCGCGTTGCCACCGGTCGTTGTTTCCGGATTGCCATACATGACGCCGATCTTCATGCGGACCTGGTTGATGAAGATCACCAGGCATTTCGAGCGCGAAATCGATCCGGTGAGTTTGCGCAGCGCCTGGCTCATCAGGCGCGCCTGCAGGCCGACATGACTGTCGCCCATCTCGCCTTCGATTTCCGCGCGCGGCACCAGCGCCGCGACCGAGTCCACCACCAGCACGTCGATGGCGTTCGAACGGACCAGTGTGTCGACGATCTCCAGCGCCTGCTCGCCCGTGTCCGGCTGCGACACGATCAGCTCGTCGATGTCCACGCCCAGCTTTTTGGCATAGGCAGGATCAAGCGCATGTTCCGCATCGACAAAGGCCGCGATGCCGCCGGTTTTCTGCGCCTCTGCGATTGCATGCAGGGCGAGCGTCGTCTTGCCCGAGCTTTCCGGCCCGTAAATCTCGATGATGCGGCCACGCGGCAATCCACCGATGCCAAGCGCGATATCGAGGCCCAGAGATCCGGTCGAAACCGCCTCGATCTCGATCTTCTCGCGACTGCCCAGCTTCATGGCCGAACCCTTGCCAAAGGCGCGGTCGATCTGGGAAAGGGCCGCTTCCAATGCTTTCTGTCTGTCCATTGTCCCTGTCTTCTTGGAATCGATGAGTGAGAGCATTGCTGTCATCGGCCTATCCCCTGTCAAGCGGAAGCGCCGATAAAAGGCGGCGCATGGCCACCGTGTATCCTTTTTGTTCCTTGGGAACAAGGGGTGAACGGAAATTTCCTATTCGGCTGCAAGCACCTTGTTGAGCGCCCGTTCCACCGCACCGATCGTATAGGGCTTGGCCAGGGTCGGCCGATCGGCATGGCTCGAGGGTACATCATCGGCCATGCCACCGGTTGCGAACACGAAGGGAATGTCGTTGTCCGCCAAAATGTCCGCGACCGGCCAGCTCTTTTCGCCATGCAGATTGCAATCGAGCAAGGCTGCGTCGAAGCCGCCCTTGCGCGCATGATCGCAGGCTTCGTCCAAAGAAGCAGCAATAGCATGAAGGCGGTATCCCAGCGTGTCGAGATAATCCTCGAGCATCATGCCGATCATCGCTTCATCCTCGACCACCAAAATGGTCTTGCCGTCCGACATGCTGCGTGTCCCCTTCGTTACGCGCACCGCTATATTATCATCGACGCGTCGACCAGCCCAAACGCCTGATCGCTGGAGAAGTTCATTCCGCCGCGGGCCGCATCGCCAGCGCATCGCGGGCTGCCTCCGCCAGCTGGCTGACGGAAAAGGGCTTTGGCAGGAAGGCGACGTTGGCGATGTCGATCGACTTGCGCAGCTGTTCCTCGGCATAGCCGGACATGAACAGCACGGGCAGGTCGGGATGGCTGTTCCGCGCCCGCGCCACCATGGATGGACCATCCATGTTCGGCATGACGACATCGGAAATCAGCAGGTCGATCTTCTCATCGCCGGCCAGCACCTCCAGCCCCTGCTCGCCATCATTGGCGGTCAGCACCTTGTAGCCCTGTCGCGACAAGGCCCGTTCGGCGACGGCGCGCACCATATCCTCATCCTCGACCAGCAGCACTGTGCCGCTTCCCCAAGTCTCGCTGCGCTTGACGGGAAGTTTGGGCTGCGCGGCCTGTTCTATGTCGGCGCCCTGATAGACGGGCAGGTAGATGACGAAGCTCGCGCCCCGGCCGACTTCCGATTCGGCGAAGATGTAGCCCCCCGACTGCTTGACGATGCCGTAGACCGTCGACAGACCAAGCCCGGTGCCTTTGCCCAGTTCCTTGGTGGTGAAGAAGGGCTCGAAGATTTTCGAGAGGATGTCGGGTGGAATTCCCAGGCCCGTGTCCGACACGCGCACGGCTGTGTAATCGGCGGCGGGCAGGATTTCCTGTCGCATCTCGCGCACCTTGCCGGCCGGCACGGCATAGGTCTGGATGTTGAGCGTGCCGCCTTCGGGCATGGCGTCGCGGGCGTTGACCGCCAGGTTGACGATCACTTGTTCCAGCTGCCCCGGATCCGCGCGCACCGCGCCCAGATTGCGGCCGTGGCTGACCTCCAGCCGAACGCTCTCGCCCAGCAGGCGCTTCAGCAGGTTCGATACGTCGGCGACAATGTCGGGCAGCTGCAGCACCTGCGGCCGCAGTGTCTGCTGGCGCGAAAAGGCGAGCAACTGGCGAGTGAGGCCCGCGGCGCGGTTGCTGTTCGACTTGATCTGCTGGATGTCGTCATAGTCGCTGTCGCCCGGCGTGTGGCGCATCAGCATCAGGTCGCAATGACCAATGATGGCAGTCAGGATGTTGTTGAAGTCATGCGCCACGCCGCCGGCGAGCTGGCCGATCGCCTGCATCTTCGTTGCCTGCGCTACCTGACGCTTGAGCTTGCTTTCCTCGCTATTGTCCTTGAGGCTGAGCAGCACGGCCGCTTCGCCGAGACCCCGGACGCCGGCCAGACTGAGCGCGGTGGGCTCGTCAGGCTCGCTGCGCATCCGCACGGCGATGTCGCCAGACATTTGCGGGCCCACGGCAAAGCGCCGCACGGCATCGGCCACCGCCGCCTGATCTTCCCGGACCACAAGGTCGCCGGGATAGCTCGGCTTCTCGCCGCGCCGGAGGCCCGCCGCACGGGCGAAGGCATTGTTGAGGAACAGCACGCGTCCGTCCCGGTCCGCCATGGCAAGGCCAAAGGGCAGCAGCGACAGCAGCGTCTCGATGTACGAGAGCGCCGATGTTCCGCCCGCGCTGCCCGCCGGCTCGTCGATCAGCAGCAGCAGCATCGGTCCGTCCTGGCCGCCACCGTGCGATCCGGCCATCTGCGGGGTCCGGCGGAGGGGCACCTGCAACAGCCGCAGTGGCAGGCCGCCCTGTTCCTCGCGCGCCAGGAACAGCCGCCCCTTGTCATCCACGCGCATATGGGCGGCGAAATCGCGACCCGTGATGTTGGCGTCGATCCGCCCGGCGGCGCGCAGCAGAAAGGCGCCATTGGCGGCGCGAATGCGGCCTTCACCGCCGATCATTGCCGCCATGATGCCGGCCTCGCCCATCTGCCGACCGGCCTCGCCGGTCAACAGACGATGGACATCGTCAAGCGCGCTCGGCTGGCGGACAGGCGTGAAGCGCCACAGCAGATAATCCTCCGACCGGCCGGTCCGACAAATATGAAGGTCAAGGCGCAGCGCCCCCTGCCCCATGCCATCGACCCGCGCCTCCCCGTCCCGCCAGGCGCCGCGCGCGGCAGCGGCCAGGCTTTCGGCCAGGCCCGGTTCGGCGTTCAGATTGGGCGGTGCCGGGAAGCCGGGGAACCACTCGCCGAACAGATCGCTGGCACAGACCAACCGCCCGGCCCTGTCCGTTACGGCAATGGCCATGCTGGACGCATCGGCCGCCGCGCGGGTGATGGTCCAGTCGGGCATCGTCTCACCATCGGCGATCTCGGCTGGATAGAGCCGGCGATACCAACTGAGCAACGCCGCCACCGCTATCACCGTCGCGGCAAAGCCGGCCCCCAGCGCCTTGTCGCCGACGACATAGATTACCAGCGCGGCCGACAGCAGCGCCGCAAGAATGAGCAGCGGCAGGGCAAGTCGCGGGGGCGAATTGCCCATCCACGCTTCTTCATCCCTTTTCGCGCGCGCGGCCATTACCGGCGTTCCCCTCAAACGACGTTGGACTGAAGACCGTTGCGTTAAATCAGACGCAGGCCGCACGCTCCAGTTTTTTGTTCCGCCCCGGTGCGAGCAAGAACCCGAAGCCGAGTTTGGCACAGCATGCTTCCAGGGTCGCCGGTCATCAGACGGAGGCGATTTCTTCCAATGCGCTGTTTTCGTGGGGCTTGCCAATCCTCAATTTGCGGGCATGCCATTTCCGACCCATGCGATGGCGCCAGACCCAGTCGGCAAGGAAATAGCCGATCACCGCCACGACAACGGAAATGATCGCGAGGCCGAAAAGCATCGCGGGCGCGGCTTCGGAAAAGAGCCAGGCGAACCACTGACGCATCGACGCATGATCGTTCACCAGCGCCATGAATGTGGACGCATCTGCGGTGCGCCCCAGCATCCAGTTGCCGACATAGACCGACGCCATGAGGATCAGCGGCGTCGTCGCCGGATTGGACAGGAATGTCATCGCCGCGGCGATGGGGATATTGGCACGGAAAGGAAGCGCCAACAGCGCAGCTCCGGCAATCTGGATGCCGGGAATCATCAGGAAAATGCCCACCAGCAATCCGAGCGCGACGCCGCGGGGCACCGACCGGCGGGTGAAGCGCCAGAGCGAAGGTTCCAGCACGCGGTGGGCCACGGGCGCAATGAAGCGGTTATGTTCCAGCGATTCGCGCGTCGGAGCGTTGGCGTGCCACCAGCGTGTCAGCCTGTTGTCCATCAGCGGTGCGCCTTCATGATGCGCTGCTGGTCGCGCTTCCAGTCGCGTTCCTTGATCGTGTCGCGCTTGTCATGGGTCTTCTTGCCCTTGGCGAGCGCCAGTTCGACCTTCGCCTTGCCCCGGCTGTTGAAATAGATGGATAGCGGCACCAGCGTCATGCCCTTGCGCTCCACCGCGCCATGCATCCGCGCAATCTCCCGTTCGTGCAGCAGCAGCTTGCGGGGACGCTTGGGCTCATGATTATAGCGGTTGCCGTGGCTGAATTCGGGGATGTTGCTGTTGACCAGCCAGACCTGGTCACCCTTCACCTCGGCATAGCTTTCCGCGATATTCCCCTCGCCGAAACGGAGCGATTTTACCTCCGTGCCCTGGAGCGCGATGCCGGCCTCGAACACGTCCTCCAGAAAATATTCGAAGCGTGCGCGCCGGTTTTCGGCGACGATCTTCTTCTTGTCGAACAGTTCGGGACGGGGGCGGGCCATGGACTTAGACTAACTCACTTTATTAGATAGTACCGCCGGCCCTTTAGACCAGTCCCGCAATTTCCAGCGCCCGGTCCACCGCTGCGCGGCTCGATTCCGACGGCCAGGTAATTGGCAGACGAAGCTCGCCCGGCATGTCGGCGCGCACACGGGTTAGCGCATATTTGACAGGGCCGGGTGAAGAATCGCTGAACAGCGCATCATGCAGCGGATAGAGACGATCCTGCAGCGCAAGCGCGCCATTCCAGTCGCCCGAAGCGCAGGCCGCCTGGAAATTGGCGCACAGCTTGGGCGCGACATTGGCCGTGACGGAGATGCAGCCCTTGCCCCCCATGGCATTGAATCCCAGCGCGGTTTCGTCATTGCCGGACAGCTGGCAGAAATCGCCCCGGGTAGCGAGGCGTTGCGCGGTGACACGCCCCAGATTTCCGGTGGCGTCCTTTATCCCGACGATCGTTTGATATTCCTCGACCAGCCGGTGGATGACGGGCACGCCAATGTCGGTGATGGTGCGGCTCGGAACATTGTACAGGACAATGGGCAGCTCGCACCGCTCCGCCAGATAGGCGAAATGCTGATAAACCCCTTCCTGGTTGGGCTTGTTGTAATAGGGCGCGACGACCAGCGCCGCATCCGCCCCGGCAGCCTGCGCCGCATACATATGTTCGAGCGCGATCCGCGTATCATTGGAACCGCAACCGGCGATCACGGGAACGCGGCCCGCCGCTTGGTTGACGCAGATAGCGACGACGCGATTATGCTCTTCCACCGTCATGGTGGCGCTTTCGCCGGTTGTGCCACACGGGACCAGCGCGCTCGAACCTTCCGCAATCTGCCAGTCGACCAGCGACCGGAACGCCGCCTCGTCCACCGCGCCGTTGCGGAAGGGGGTGATCAGCGCCGGAATCGACCCGGAAAACATGCAAAAACTCCTTCAATTCACCGGGAATCCGGGGCACACTGTCGAGATCAGGACGACGGCGCGCTATAGCGCGTCATTCAGGGCCTGATAAGGATGGATTTACGATGATGTCCAGTCCGCTGTCGCCGCGCCGCCTCGAAACAGCCATGGGTCATATGCCTTTGATCGCCTTTCTTCTTTTGACTGCCAGCGCGAGCGCGCAAACTGGGGCAGAGCTGGCTCCGGCCACGGCGCCCACACTTTCTGGCGCCATGGTGCAGCCGCTGCCTGGCGCGACTCAGATCGGCCAGGCCGGCCAGCCGAGCCAATGGAATCAGATCAGCGGCCGCATCGGCATGCCGAGCGATCCGACGATCGCCGCGACGATCAGCCAGTGGCGCGCCCTGCAGCAGAGCGATGGCCTGGGCTTTTCCACCTATGCAAGCTTCATCCTTGCCAATCCCGGCTGGCCCGGGGAGGACAGGATGCGGCGGCTGGCCGAAACCAGCATCAATCCCAACAGCTATGACCCGCGTCAGCTCACGGCCTTCTTCGCCCGATTCCCCGCGCGCACCGCGACGGGCCACGCCCGCAACGCCATGGCGCTGATGCAGATGGGCAGGATGAACGAGGCGCGAGTGGCCGCGCGCCAGGCCTGGGTCGGCGGCAGCCTTGCGCCTGACGACGAGGCGCGGCTGTTATCGCTCTTCGGCTCGGGCTGGACCAGCGCCGATCATGACCAGCGCGCCGACATGCTGCTATGGGGCAACGACATCGCCGGGGCGCAGCGCATGCTGGCCTATGTCACGCCAGCGCGCCGGCCGATCTATGAAGCGCGGATCGCGTTCCGGCAGAAGGCCCCCGACGCCGACGCGCGGATGCAACTCGCCGAAGGGATGGGCGCGACCGACGCCGGCTTCATCGCCGACAAGGCGACCTGGCTGCTCAACACCGGAAACTGGGTTGGCGCGCGTCAGTATCTCGCCAATCGCCCCGCGCTGACATTCCGGCCCGGCAACGCTGAAAAATGGTATGAGACGCTGCTGACCCACGCGAAGGCGGCAGCGAACGATAGCCAGTGGACCTTCGCTTATGGCATCGCCAGCAAACTGGACGATGCCTACGCACCCGGCACCGATGTCAGCAGCCGGCCGATTGGCGAGCGCGACGATTATACCAGCCTCGCCTGGCTGGCCGGTTCGACCGCCTTCTACAATCTCAACCGGCCCAGCGACGCAGCCGGGATGTTCCGCCGCTACGCGGCCGCGGCCAAATCGCCCCAGACGCAGTCGAAGGGCTACTACTGGGCTGGCCGCGCCTCATTGGCGGCCGGCGACCCCGCGACCGCCAACAGCTATTTCGCCCAGGCGTCGGTCTTCCCCGACCAATTTTACGGCCAGCTCGCCCTCGAACGGCTCAGCCGCCCCGTCCCCGCCCCCGCCGCCATCGAACGGCCGAGCGAAATATCGGTCGCCACCCGTGCCGAATTCAACAACCGCTCGGTCGTCCGGGCGGTCCGCGCGCTTGGCCAGATGGGCTATTGGGAGGATCAGAGCAAGTTCGCCCGTGCCATCGCCAACAATGCCGACAGCGACAGCGATCATTTCCTCGCCGCCGAACTGGCGAAGAGCATCGGACGGCCGGACATGGGGGTTATGGTCGGAAGGCGCGCCGTATCCAGCGGCCTCACGGGCTACGGGGAAAGCGCCTTTCCGCGTGTGCCGGTGCCGCCATCGGCGCAGTCCAACTGGACGATGGTCCATGCCATCGCCCGGCAGGAAAGCCAGTTCGACAAGCAGATCGTCAGCCATGCCGGCGCGCGCGGTCTGATGCAGCTAATGCCCGGCACGGCGCGCGAACAGGCAGGCAAGCTTGGCCTGGGCTATGATGCCGGCTCGCTCAATGACCCGAGCTACAACATCATGCTGGGATCGGCCTATTTCCAGCGGCTGCTGGACTATTATGGCGGCAGCTATCCGCTGGCGGTCGCCGCCTATAATGCCGGCATGGGCAATGTAAACCGTTGGCTGGCAACCAATGGCGATCCCCGCATGCCGGGCGCGGACGTGCTGCGCTGGATCGAGCAGATCCCGATCTTCGAGACTCGCAACTATGTGCAGCGGGTGCTGGAAAATGCGGTGGTCTATGAGGCGATGAACCCGGAGCGCGCCCGATTCCGTGGCACGACCACGCCGCTTTCCAAATATCTGGGCAAGCAGACACCTGGCTAGGATGTGGCTATGGATAGGGCATGAATATGCCTTATCCCAACTATATCACGCCCGAGGGCTTTGCGAGGCTGCGCGCCGAATATGACCAGTTGCTGGGCGTCGAGCGCCCACGCATTGTCGAGATCGTCAGTTGGGCGGCGGGCAATGGCGACCGCAGTGAGAATGGCGACTATCTCTATGGCCGCAAGCGCATGCGCGAAATCGACGGCCAGTTGCGGCGCCTGTCGAAGAAGATGAAGGACGCCAAGGTCGTCGACCCGCGCCAGCAGCCTGACCGAAGCAAGGTCTTTTTCGGCGCCACCGTCACAATAGCGGACGAGGAGGATCATCATCGCACAGTCACCATTGTCGGCAATGACGAGGCGGACGCCAGCGCGGGGCGCATCGGATGGGGTTCGCCGATCGCCCGCGCGCTGCGTGGCGCGGTTGTGGGCGATCTGCGCCGCGTAACGCTGCCGGTGGGGGAAAAGGAATATGAGGTGACGGCGATCAGCTATCCCGATTAGGAAAGCGCGTTATTCATGGGGGCGCATCGCCCGGTTCAGACTTTCCATCACCTCGCCGATCGGCTCCACCACCGTGACGCTGCGCCCCTCGCCAAAGCGGATGCGCGTCCCATCATTGACCGAAGAGACGAAGGTGACCTGCGCGGCGTTGATGGCGGTTTCGGTCCGGTCGGCGCCCACGAACATGACGAGCATGGCAGTCCTCTCCTTATCTTGTAGGAAGGGGAGCCTAGCGCCCTTTTCGGCGGAATCCAGCCGTTTGTGCGAGGCCGCTCAGTCGATCTGGATCGACCGGATGAAGAGGCCGGCGCGCGCGTCCAGCCTGTGCGCTTCCTCCGCCAGCCGGCTGGCGGCTTGACGCATGTCACGCGCGCTATCGACCGCGGCCCCCGCGTCGTCGCTGATCCGCGCGGCGCTGACGCGGACATGCTCGGTCGATTGCCCCGCTTCGGCGACACTGCCGGCGACTGCGCGGCTGAAGGCGCCGTGCCGCGCCACGGCGTCGAACACCGAAGCTGACAGCCGGTCCGCCGTAGCGATCGCCGCGTCCATATGGGCTTGTCCTTGTGCGACCTGACCGACGGTTGCTCGGATATGCTCAATCCGGCCGGCGATTTCCGCCGCCGCCTCGCGGGTCTGGCCGGCAAGCGACTTGACCTCGCGCGCGACCACGGCAAAGCCCTGCCCCGCCGCTCCCGCACGCGCGGCCTCAATCCCGGCGTTAAGCGCCAGCGTCGATGTCGCACGGGCAATCGCGTCGATAAGCGCCGTGACTTCTCCGATGCCGTTCGCCTGTACGCTCAATGCCTGGGTATGGACCGTTCCAAGGCGCGCCTGCTCGACCGCCGATCCGATTGCGGCGCCGGCAGCGCGCACCTCCTCCTCGATCGATTCGAACAGTCGGGCCAGTTCCGTGGCCGACGCGGCGATGCCGCCCAGATTATCGGCGGTCTGCGCCGCCGCCACCGCCATGCCGGCCGATGCCTGGCCATTGTGGCCCGCACGTTCCCCCGCTTCCTGCGCCAGGCGCGAAAGCATGTCCGCGACCCCCACCAGGCTGGCGATCAGCGCTTCGATGTCGCGGCGGAAGCTGGCGCTTTCCCGCGTCACCCGTTCCAGCCGTTCGAGCCGGGCGGCCGCCACCAGCGCATCCCGCTCCGCTGTCAACTTCAGCAGCAGCTGGCCCCCGACAACCCCAGCATAAAGACCCGCCTCCACCACGATCAGCCCCTCGCATCCCTGGCCCTGCGCGGCGTAAAGGTCGATGAGCGCCTCGATGGACGCACTGCGCTCGACCGACGCGCAAGGGCGGACATGGCCGTCCAGCCGCCCGCCGAAGCTGGGATTGCGCAGCAGCGCGTGACCGAAGGGATTGAACAGGATCTGGCGCATGTCCCGCTCGTAGATCGCGCCGACCGGCCGACCTTCATGGTCGATGACCGGCAGCATCCGCAGCGTGGCGTCCAATTGGAACTGATCCACCGCCTCGCTCAATGGCCTGCCCAGCCTGATGACCGGGCTGTCAGCGACGAAGGGCAGACCCTCCAGCGCGCAAGGGCGGGATGGAGAGCGGGCGATGGACCGAAAGGCGTTCATGACCGCCGATTAGAACAAGAGTGGTAAACGCGCCGTTAGGCTTTTGTGACACTTTGATGAAAAACGGCTGATTTCCAACGTTGTCAGACGTCCCTATAGCCAAAAGCCTGTGCGGCCAGCTTCACGACTTCGGGGTCAGGATCGGGAAAATCCATCGGCACCATCTTTTCCAGCCGCTTGGCGACATATTTGAGCGCGGCGATGCGCCCCGCCTTGCGGTGGTTGTTGTCGATGACATGCCAGGGCGCCGCCTTGCTGTCGGTTTTGTCGAACATATCCTCCATGGCGTCGAGATACTCCGCCCGTCGCGCGCGATTGCGATAGTCTTCCGATCCGGTCTTCCACCGCTTCCAGGGCGTGTCCAGCCGCTGGGCCAGTTGCTCGTCCTGCGTGTCCTGGGTGATATGGACGAACAGCTTGACGATGTTGGTGCCCGCGTCGACCTGCTGCCTTTCGAAGGCGTTGATCTCGTCATAGGCGCGCTTCCATTCGTCCTTGGAACAGAAGCTCTCGACACGCTCCACCAGCACGCGGCCGTACCAGCTGCGATCGAATATCGCGATATGCTTGCCAGCAGGCAGGCGCGTCCAGAACCGCCAGAGGAAATGATGGTCCCGTTCCTCTTCGCTGGGCGCGGCGATCGGCCAGACGCGATAATAGCGCGGGTCCCATTCAGCGGTCATCCGCTTGATGATGCCGCCCTTGCCCGCCGCGTCCCATCCTTCCAGCAGGATGACGCTGCGCCGGTCATGGATGATATGCGCCACCTGGATCTTGGCGAGACGGAGCTGGAGCGCTGCCAGTTCCGCGTCATAGTCGCCCTTGAACTTCGCACCCTTTTCGTAGTCGGCCAGGTCGATCGACATCCGACTCTCCCGCACAACAAAGCCCTGACCCGGTGTAGGCGCCGGGACAGGGCTTTAACAAGCGTGTAGGCAAAGGATCAGCGCCGCGAGGTCAGACCTTCGCCTGCGGCTCCACCACGCGGATATGCAGTTCGCGCAATTGTTTGAGTTCGGCCGGGCTGGGCGCGCCCATCAGCAGATCCTCCGCGCGCTGGTTCATCGGGAACAGGGTGATCTCACGCAGGTTCTGCGCTCCGCAAAGCAGCATGACGATGCGGTCAACGCCGGCGGCCATGCCGCCATGCGGCGGCGCGCCATATTGGAACGCGCGGTAGAGACCGCCGAACCGCTCCTCCACATCCTGCTGCGACAGGCCGACCTTCTCGAACGCCTTGACCATCAGTTCGGGCGACTGGTTGCGGATCGATCCCGACGCGATCTCATAACCGTTGCAGACCATGTCATATTGATAGGCGTTGATGGTCAGCGGGTCCTGATGGTTAAGCGCATCCAGCCCGCCCTGCGGCATGGAGAAGGGATTGTGCGCAAAGTCGATCGACTTGGTTTCCTCATCATATTCATAGAAGGGGAAATCGACGATCCAGCATAGTTCGAACCGATCCTTGTCGATCAGGTCAAGCTGCTCACCCACGCGGATGCGCGCCAGACCCGCCAGCTTGGCCGCCTGGCTTTCCTTGCCCGCCGCGAAGAACACGCCGTCATTCTGACCAAGCCCCAGCGCCTCGATCAGCTTCGCGGTACGATCCTCGCCATGATTCTTCGCGATGGGGCCGCCGGGCACGCCATCCTTGATGTTGATATAGCCCAAGCCCGAATAGCCCTCGGCCCGCGCCCAGTTGTTCATTTCGTCGAAGAATTTGCGGCTGCCCGCGCCCGCGCCGGGCGCCGGGATCGCGCGGATCACGCTGCCGCTCTCCACCAGCGACGCGAAGATGCCGAAGCCGCTCTCGTGGAAATGCTCGGTCACGTCGGTGATGACGACCGGGTTGCGCAGGTCGGGCTTGTCGCTGCCATATTTCAGCATCGCTTCGGCATGGGGGATGCGCGGAAAGCTGCCCGCCGGTGTCACCGGCTTGCCGTCGGCGAATGCTTCGAACACCTGCGCGATCACCGGCTCCATCGTACTCCACACATCTTCCTGCGTGACGAAGCTCATCTCCAGGTCGAGCTGGTAGAATTCGCCCGGGAGGCGGTCGGCGCGCGGGTCCTCGTCGCGGAAGCAGGGGGCGATCTGGAAATAACGATCGAAACCCGCAACCATCAGCAGTTGCTTATATTGCTGCGGCGCCTGTGGGAGGGCGTAGAATTTGCCGGCATGGATACGGCTCGGCACCAGGAAGTCGCGCGCGCCTTCCGGGCTGCTCGCAGTCAGGATGGGGGTCGAATATTCGGTGAAGCCCGCCCCTTCCATGCGGCGGCGCATGTCCGAGATGATCTTCGTCCGCTTCACGATATTGGCGTGCAACGTCTCGCGGCGCAGGTCCAGGAAGCGGTAGCGCAGGCGGATGTCCTCGGGATAGTCCTGCTCGCCCGCGACCGGCAGCGGCAGGTCGGCGGCGGCGGACAGCACGACCGCGTCGTCCGCGCGAATTTCGATCTCTCCGGTAGGCAGATTGGGATTCACCGCCTCCTTCGCGCGCGCCACGACCTTGCCTGTCACGGTCACCACGCTTTCCGCGCGCAGCGATTCGATCACCTTGAACACCGGGCCGTCCACTTCGGTGACGATCTGCACCATGCCATAATGGTCGCGCAGGTCGATGAAGACCAGGTCGCCATGATCGCGCTTGCGATGAACCCACCCGGACACACGCACCACATCGCCCACCTCTGCCGTCGTAAGGGCGCCGCAAGTGTGGGTGCGATAGGCGTGCATGGCGTTTCGATCTTTCAGCTTCGTTTTACGGAAATGACAAAGTGCTGCGGCCCCGCTATGGGCGAGCATGTCAAGCATTGACGAGCCCGCCGAGGCGCGGGCCTGCCCATAATAAGATCGAAGACCATATGCAAATCCATCCGCTGATTACCGACAGCAAGACTCTCGCTTCATTTTGTGCCCGTATCGCCCAATCGCCCTATATCGCCATCGATACGGAGTTCATGCGCGAAAACAGCTACTGGCCCGACCTCTGCCTGGTGCAGGTCGCCGATGATAACGAAGCGGCCGCCATCGACCCGAAGGCTCCGGGCATCGACCTTACTCCCCTCCTCGACCTGATGGTCGATAATGAGGATGTGCTGAAGGTCTTCCACGCTGGCGGGCAGGACCTGGAAATCATCTACAATCTGACCGGCAAGACGCCGCACCCGCTGTTCGATACGCAGATCGCGGCGATGGCGCTCGGCCTTGGCGAACAGATCGGCTACGGCAACCTGGTTGACGCGTGGCTCGGCGTGCAGCTCGACAAGGGCGCGCGCTTCACCGACTGGGCACGCCGCCCGCTCGACAAGCGGCAGATCGATTATGCGATCGGCGATGTCACCTATCTGATCCAGATCTTCCCCAAGATGCTCGAAGAGTTACGCCGCACCGGCCGGGGCGACTGGCTGGACCAGGAAATGGAGCGGATCAGCGACCCTTCCAATTACGAAAACAAGCCCGAGGAAGCGTGGCAGCGGGTTCGGATCGCCAGCCGCAAGGCCGATGTGCTGGGGCGTTTAAAGGCGCTAGCCGCTTGGCGCGAGATCGAGGCGCAGGACAAGAACCTGCCGCGTGGGCGCATCGTGAAGGATGAGACGCTGGCCGACATCGCCAGCCATCCGCCCCGCGCGCAGGAAGATCTGGGCAAGGTGCGCGGCCTGTCCGCCACCTGGAAGACGAACGATATCGGCGCCCGCCTCATGGCGGCGCTGGGCAAGCACACGCCGCTCGGCAAGGACGAAATGCCCGAGCGCGACCCCAAGCGACCGGGACTTGGCAAGGATGGCGCGCTGGTTGCCGATCTGCTCAAGCTGCTGCTCAAGATCAGGTCGCGCGACATCAACGTGGCAGCCCGGTTGCTCGCCCGCAGCGACGATATCGACGCGCTCGCCGCCGGCGTTCGCGATGGCCTCTCCATCCTCGAAGGCTGGCGCTACGAACAGTTCGGCCGCGATGCCGTCGATCTGGTTGAAGGCCGCCTCGCCTTCGCGGTCAAAAATGGCCGTCTCAAGATGACCCGGACGGAATAGGGGCCATCGCGACACGCGCCGACGCCTGCGTGGCCGAAGGCGCCGACCCCGCCACGCCCCCCGTGTCGACAAGCCCACGAAACAGGGGCGCAGCTGCTCGCTTCTTCCCGCGGCTCTACTCCGCGCCCCTGATTCGGCGCTGGGACGGGCCGGGAAGCGCATGCCTCCCCTTCAACATTCCAGCCCGACCAGCGTCCCGCTGCCGATCCGGCCGACATGGCGCTTGCCGTCGATCTCCAGCCAGTCCGGTGTGACTTCCAGCCGCCGGCCCCTGATCGTGGTGCGCAGATGCTCCACGGCGATGCGGTTCCGTGCGACGATGCGCAGGACCGCCATGCCATCGCCGCGTGTCGCCATGACGCTGTAGCGATCACCCCGCAGCAGGAAATGCCAGCTGCCGTTGCTCGGCAGCCATTCATTGCCATCGATGATCTGCACCGGCTGTTCGTCCAGCCCGCCCATACGCAGGCTGATGCGCGTGGCTCCGTTACTGCGTCGCGGCGGCGCGAAGATGAGGATGGGCTCGCCTTCCAGCATCAGCGGAATGGGCGTGTCGCGCAGCTGCCGCGATCCGCCCAGGATCAGCGTCGGCAGTTCCGCTGAAAAAGGGAGGCGATCACGCGCGAAATGCCGCTGGCGCACGACCGGATTGGTGTGGAAGCCATGCACCTGCGTCGTCGTCAGCCGCCCTTCCTCGACCAGCCCGTGGCAGGTCGGGCACAGCAGCGTTGCGCCCGGTCCGTCCGGCAGCCGGAGATAGCGATAGATGGTCACGCCGCATCGGACACAGGCAAATCCGCATGCCTGTCGAATGTCCTCGCGTTGCTGCACGGACAGGTCCCGCAGCGCCGTCATCACTGGCAAGGCCATGAACGACAACCCCTTGCAAGCGCCGTCCCGCGTCATTGCGGTCGGCGTTACCTTAAGAGGCGTCCTTCCCAAGGAGTGGGCTCCTGCAGGGCCCATTTGCTACACTATCGTTAAATTGCTTCGGCGCCGTCAAGGGGGCGGGCAAAATCTCTCAGCGCTGGGGCAGCAGGTCGAGGTTGCGGGAAGCGGCGATATGACGGATCCGCCCGGGCCGGGGCATCGACTTGATCGCGATTTCCGCCATGTCGCCTGCGCTGAACAGCTCGATATTGCCGACATCGAAGATGCGCTGGCCCAGTGTCTGGGTGATGCGCACGCTGCGGATGCTGGACAGCGCGATTTCGGTGCGTTGCTTTGCCAGGATGCCGCGCTCCATCAACACTTCGCGGTCGCTCAATGCCAGCCGCTCGCCCCTGGTCCTGATCCACCAGACCGCGATGGCCAGCATGCCGACCACCGACACCAGCAGCAGGATGAACAGGAAGGGATGCGCCCGGAACATCGCGGGATGTTCGTCATACAGCCAGGTCTCGGTCATCAATGCCCTCTTGCCGGTTGGGCGGACAACATCATGGATGGTGCGGCCTAGTCAATCCTTGCGCGAGACTGTCGTCGGCCTCGGGTTCCTGCTTCGCCGCCTGTCCTCCTTGAAAGAGGGGCAGAACGCCGACGGTCAGCGGGTGGGCCTCAGCTTTCGTCCCCCATACGCAGCGCGGCGATGAAGGCTTCCTGGGGAATCTGGACGCTGCCATATTCGCGCATCCGCTTTTTGCCCTCTTTCTGCTTCTCCAGCAGCTTCTTCTTGCGGGTGATGTCGCCGCCATAGCATTTGGCGGTCACGTCCTTGCGCATCGCGGCGATGGTCTCTCGCGCGATCACCTTGCCGCCGATCGCCGCCTGAATCGGGATCTTGAACAGGTGGCGAGGGATGAGGTCCTTCAACCGCTCGCACATATGCCGCCCGCGCGCTTCCGCCGCGCTGCGGTGCACGATCATGCTAAGCGCGTCGACCGGCTCGTTGTTGACAAGGATGCTCATCTTCACAAGGTCGCCCTCGCGCGTGCCGATCTGATGATAGTCGAAGCTGGCATAGCCGCGACTGATCGACTTCAGCCGATCGTAGAAATCGAACACCACTTCGTTCAAGGGCAGCTCATAGGTCACCTGCGCGCGCCCGCCGACATAGGTCAGGTTCTTCTGGATGCCGCGCCGGTCCTGGCAGAGCTTCAGGATGCTGCCCAGATATTCGTCGGGGCAGTAGATCACGGCTTCGATCCACGGCTCCTCGATCATCTCGATATGGTTGGGATCGGGCATGTCGGCCGGGTTGTGCAGGTGGCGCACCGTCCCGTCCTTCATGTGCATTTCATAGACCACCGACGGCGCCGTGGTGATGAGGTCGAGATCATATTCGCGGGTCAGTCGCTCCTGGATGATCTCCAGGTGCAGGAGGCCCAGGAAGCCGCAGCGGAAGCCGAAGCCCAGCGCCGCCGACGTCTCCATCTCGAACGAGAAGCTGGCGTCGTTGAGCCGCAGTTTGGAAATGCTGTCGCGCAATTTCTCGAAATCATTGGCATCGACCGGGAACAGGCCGCAGAAGACGACCGGTTGCACTTCCTTGAAACCCGGCAGCGGCGCCCTGGCGGGGTTCTTGACCGTGGTGATCGTGTCGCCGACGCGGGTCTGGCTGATATCCTTGATCTGCGCGGTGATGAAGCCGATCTCTCCGGGCCCAAGTTCCGGCAGCGTCTCGATCTTGGGCCGCATGCATCCGACGCGGTCGATCAGATGTTCGGTGCCGCCGATCATGAACTTGATGTTCTGGCCCTTCTTGATGACGCCGTTGACGACGCGGACCAGAATGACGACGCCCAGATAGGGGTCGTACCAGCTATCGACCAGCATCGCTTCCAGCGGGGCGTCGCGATCGCCCTTGGGCGGCGGGATCTTGGCAACGATCGCTTCCAGCACCTCGTCGATGCCGATGCCGGACTTGGCGCTTGCCAGCACCGCTTCCGACGCGTCGAGGCCGATCACCTCCTCGATCTCGGCGCGCACCTTTTCCGGTTCGGCGGCGGGCAGGTCGATCTTGTTGAGGACGGGCACGATCTCATGGTCATGCTCGATCGACTGGTAGACGTTGGCCAGCGTCTGCGCTTCCACGCCCTGCGCCGCGTCGACGACCAGCAACGCGCCCTCGCAGGCGGCCAGCGACCGGCTCACTTCATAGGCGAAGTCGACGTGGCCCGGCGTGTCCATGAGGTTGAGTTCATAGGTCTCGCCATTTTTCGCGACATAGTCGAGGCGCACCGTCTGCGCCTTGATCGTGATGCCGCGCTCCTTCTCGATATCCATATTGTCGAGCACCTGCGCGCTCATCTCGCGGTCGGTGAGACCTCCGGTGCGCTGGATCAGCCGGTCGGCCAGGGTCGATTTGCCATGGTCGATATGGGCGATGATCGAAAAATTGCGGATATGCGAAAGGTCGGTCATGGCTGCGCGCCCTAGCAGCCATTTACCGGCCTGTCAGCAGCATCGCGTACCTGCCCGGCCTGCCCACTATAGCAGCCAAGCCTGATGCTCGCTTGAACCGCGCCATTCTTGTGGTAGAGCTTGGGCCAACACAGGGTGGCCAGACAACAAAGCAGACATCAGCAACTTTCAGGGGGTGCATGCCATGCGCACGTTCACGTCTTTCATCGCCGCGGCGGCCGTTCTCGCCGCCACGGCTTCGCCGGCCGCCGCTGCGGACAAGGGCTCTTCCGCCCGTCAGCAGCAGTCCAAGAAAACCGCGGAAATCCCGCATTGCACCCGTCGGCTGGGCACGGTCGCCATCGTCGAACCCGATAATCAGTGGTGGCGCGAGCTGAACCTGGGCAGCCCGGAGGCCATCCTCAAGGTCTTCATCCAGCAGTCGGGCTGCTTCGGCATCGTCAATCGCGGTCGCGCCATGGCCAGCCGCAACCTGGAGCGCGCGATGGCGGACTCCGGCGAATTGCAGGCCGGATCGAATCTGGGCAAGGGCCAGGTCAAGGCGGCTGATTATTATCTGCAGCCCGACATCGTGTCGTCCAACAAGAATTCGGGCGGCAACGCGCTCGGCGGCATGCTTGGCGGCTTCCTGGGCGGCCGCACCCTTGGCGCGCTGGCCGGCGGCATCTCGATCAAGAAGAGCGAGGCCAATGTGACGCTTTCTATCGTCAACGCCCGCACCACCGAGGAAGAGGCGCTGACCGAGGGCTATGCGCGCAAATCGGACCTCAGCTTCGGCGCGGGCGGCGGCGCCGGCTGGTGGGGCGGTTTCGCCGCGGCCGGTGGTGGCGGCTACCAGAATACAGAGATCGGGCAAGTGATCGTGCTCGCCTATCTCGACGCCTATACCAAGCTGGTGACGCAGCTGGGCGGCCTGCCCGCCAACCCGGCGGCCGCTGCCCCGCGCGCGCAGTAAGGGAACGGTTCAGGGAAGGGGCGCCGCCGATTTGTCGGCGGCGCCCCTTTTTTCATGTCCGCAGCGTGGCGATGTCCGCCTCACGCCGCTGATCGCGCCGACGCTGCCACCAGGCCAATATCGCTTCGCCCGCAGGTCGCTCCACCAGCCGGTGGATCGCGGTGCCGAGCACTAGCGCCACCAGGAAAGCGGCCGCGAAGCCTGTCCACGGGCTGTAGCCGGCCTGCGCCATTTTCAGCATGACCACAAAGCCGACATGTTGGTGGATGAGGTAGAAGGAGTAGCTGATCCCGCCCATCCACAGGAGCGGGCGCAGCGCGATAAAACGCAGCCGTCCGCCGGTCAACGCAACGAAGGTCGCGATCAGGATGCAGGCAACCAGTGACACGTCCCAGCTTTCCATCGCCGCCACCGACAGCAGCGCCAGCGCCGCATAGGGTGCCTGCTGCCGCCAGTGGCGCTGCCCGGACCACACGCGATAGGCGAGGATGCCAATCATGAAGAAAGGGACATAACGCAGCACGAACAGCATCACGACACGCTCGGGCATGTCCGGCCAGAAGCCGTAGAGCGCTCGCAACGCCAGCCATATCAGCAGGAAGGGCTCGACCCGCTTGATACCGATCCATTTCCACAGGCCGATCATGCAGAAATAGAAAGCGATCTCCACCGTCAGCGTCCAATAGGCGCCGTCCACTTCGGGCAGGAAGGCAAAGCCCTGCAACATCGTCATATTGGCCAGGATCGCGCCCGGCCCGATCAATAGTTGTGACGCCTTGGCAAGATATTCTATTGCCAGCGTCAGCAGCATCGCGGTCAGATAGGCGGGATAAAGCCGGGCGAAGCGGTTGACCACGAAGTCGGCGACGCTGCCGATCCGTTCCAGCGTGAAGAAGATCGCAAAGCCCGAAATCGCGAAGAACAGCAACACCCGGTAATTGCCGCCCGGAAAGCTGAAAGGCACATGCGCCGCCTGCGGAAACAACTCATGGAAGCGCGTGGAATAATGAAACACCAGCACGCACAGCGCCCCAATGCCGCGCAAGGCGTCCAGTTCCGTCAATCGGCCACGAGGCAGCGCTTCACTCACGCAAGCGCGATAGCAACCAAACAGCAATCAATCGTTAAAAATGAGCGGGATAAGCGCGCCGGAAATGCGCAACCGTTCACCAGGCAGCGGTCATGCTGGAGACTGCCCCTGCCCGCCACGCAGGGGCACCGCCTTACAGAAAAGGCCCCTGCCCCTGCCTCCCCCGCGTCGGGTGGCGGCATTGGCGCTACAGCTATGCCTAGCTTGCCACCATCTGGAAGGTCGAGCCAGAATGGCGACACACGGTGGCGCTATCGGCCGCGATGTCGGCATTGTTATCGATCGCGAACCCTGCCTCGCTGCGGTCCGTGACGGCAGAATGGGCCGGAGCGGCCATCGCCACACCCGCCCATCCCACAGTGATGATCTTGCGCATTTCCATGCCCTCCATATCGAAGGGCCACCTGGCTCAGCCGGCCTTGCCGTCCAAGATGGCGGCGATCGCGACCGTCACATCGTCCATGTCGGCCATGCCGTCGACCCGCGCCACAATGCCGCGCGCCTCGTAGATCGGCAGGATGGGCGCGGTCTTGGCGCGATATTCGGCCATGCGTGTGCGCACCGTGTCCTCATTATCGTCCGGCCGGCGCTTGAATTCGTGGCCGTGGCACTTGTCGCACTCGCCCTCGACCTTGGGCTGCTTGAACCTGTCGTGATAGCCTTCGCCGCAATTGGCGCAGGTGAAACGGCCCGTAATACGCTCGACCAGCGCGTCCTCGTCCACCTCAAGCTCGATCACATGATCGAGCGAGCGACCGCGCTCGGCCAGGATCGCATCGAGTGAATGGGCCTGTGCTTCAGTGCGCGGATAGCCGTCGAAGATCACGCCCGTGCCGGCCGACAACCCATCCAGCGCCTCGCCGATGATGCCCGACACGATTTCGTCAGACACCAGTTCGCCTGCTTCCATGACCGCCTTGGCCTTGAGGCCGATCGGCGTGCCAGCCTTGACGGCGGCGCGCAGCATGTCGCCTGTGGACAGCTGCACCATGCCGCGGCTTTCCACCAGACGGGTGGCCTGGGTTCCCTTGCCAGCTCCCGGAGGGCCGAGCAGAATGATGTTCATGTCGCGCATTCTCCCCTGATTTCGCGCTCTTTGATCCTGTGCGGCTTAGCGCAGGCGCCCCTTCAGCTTCGCCTTCTTGATTAGGTCGCCATATTGATGAGCAAGCAGATGGCTCTGGATCTGCGTGACCGTGTCGACCGTCACATTGACCACGATCAACAGGCTGGTGCCACCCAGATAGAAGGGAATGCCCGCCCGGGCGATGGCGAATTCCGGCACCAGGCAGATGACCGCCAGATAGGCCGCGCCGATCACCGTGATCCGGGTCAGCACATAGTCGAGATAGTGTTCGGTATTCTTGCCCGGGCGAATGCCCGGAATGAAGCCGCCATTGCGCTTCAGATTGTCCGCCGTCTCTTCCGGATTGAACACGACAGCCGTGTAGAAGAAGCAGAAGAAGACGATGCCCAGGCCATAGAGCGCCATGTAGACCGGGCTGCCGTGGGAGAGATACTGGTTCAGCGTCAGCACGAAATCGCCCAGCTTGCTCTCGCCCGCCACAGTCCGCCCGGCAAATTGCGAGATGGTCAGCGGCATCAGCAGCAGCGAACTGGCGAAGATCGGCGGAATGACACCGGCGGTATTCACCTTCAGCGGCAGGTGGCTGCGATCCGCCTGCATCAGCCCTTGGCGCGTCTGACGCTTGGGATATTGAATCAGCACGCGCCGTTGCGCCCGTTCCATGAAGCAGATGAGCAATATGAGCCCCACCGCCATCGCGATGACCAGCACGATCAGCAAGCCGGAGATCGACCCTTCGCTACCCGACTTGAACAGGTTGCTGAGCGTCACCGGGAGCTGCGCGACGATTCCGGCCATGATGATGAGCGACACGCCGTTGCCAATGCCGCGCGAGGTGATCTGCTCACCCAGCCACATCAGGAACATCGTGCCCCCGATCAGCGAGATGACTGCCGCGATCCGGAACAGAAATCCGGGATCGACCACCGCCTGCACGCCGGACTGGGCGCCAAAGCTTTCAAGGCCCATGGCGATGAAATAACCCTGCACCGCGGTCAGGCCGACCGTGCCATAGCGGGTATATTGATTGAGCTTCTTCCGGCCGCTTTCACCTTCCTTCTTGATCGCGGCCAGTTGCGGCGAAAGGCTTGCAGCCAGCTGCACCACGATCGACGCGGTGATATAGGGCATCACGCCCAGCGCAATGAGGCTCATGCGCGAGAGCGAACCACCCGAAAAGGTGTTGAAAATGTCCAGGATGCCGCCATTGGTCTGCTTGTAAAGCTGCGACAGCGCGGTCGGATCGACACCCGGCAGCGGCACGAAGCTCAGGAAGCGGAATACGATCAGCGCGCCGAGCGTGAACCACAGGCGCTTCTTGAGGTCGGTCGCCTGGCTGAACTTCGCCAGGCTGAGATTGGATGCGAGCTGGTCGGCTCTCGATGCCATCGTGGCTGCCCTTCAAAACATCTTGCCGGAGTCACGCCCCGGCCTGAATCGCTAACCCCTTAGCGGGGTCGTGGGGCGCTGTCGAACCAGGAATTGCCGTCGTCCGCTCTGACCCGCCATTGCGTATCTGCGCTCAGGACAACGGATATGGCCGGCCCGCCCCGAAACACGAGACCCCGCCAGCCCATATCGGGCAGCGGGGTCGTGCTTGCAAGACTTTGCAGCCGGATCAGGCCTTCGCTGCGGCCTTCTTGGCGGCAAGGGCGGTGCCCTTCTTCGCCTTGGCTTTCTCAGCGGCGGGAACGACCTCGATCACTTCGACCTTGCCGCCAGCCTTTTCGACCGCCTCGACCGCGCCCTTCGACGCCCCGGCAACCAGCAGGTTGACCTTGGCGGTCAGTTCGCCCTTGCCGAGCAGGCGCACGCCGTCCTTGCCGCCACGGGCAAGCGCGGCCGCCTTGAGCGCCGCATGATCGATGGTCCCGTTGACGTCCAGCTTGCCGGCGTCGATAGCCTTCTGCACCGCGCCCAGGTTCACGATCGCATAATCCTTGGCGAAGATGTTGTTGAAGCCGCGCTTCGGCAGACGCATGTGGAGCGGCATCTGGCCACCCTCGAAGCCATTGATGGCGACGCCCGAACGCGCCTTCGCACCCTTTTGGCCGCGACCGGCGGTCTTGCCCTTGCCCGAGCCGATACCACGGCCAACGCGCATCCGCCCCTTGCGGGCACCGGCATTATCGTTGAGTTCGTTGAGTTTCATGATCTGCACTCGCTTTCGCTATGTTCGCGCGAAGGTTCGCTCCTTACGGACCGAACCGGGGCCCCAGCAAAAGCTGGGGCCGGTTTGATCTGGACGCTTCCTCCCGGAAATCGTCCGTGGCCGGCGGTCTCCTCATCGAGGACGCACCATCCGGCCCGAGATCCCAGCCTGCGCCGGGATGACGAAAGCGCCCTTTAGCGCCCCGTCATAAAGAACGAAAGAGGGGCTTCCCCCTCTCCCGCTTTATCCCGATGCGGTCGGAAGCTTTAGCCTTCGACCACGGCCACCATGTGGGGAAGCTTCTTGATGGCACCGCGGACTTCCGCGGTATCTTCCAGCTCCACCACGCGGTGCATCTTGCCAAGGCCCAGGCCGATCAGAATCTTCTTCTGGTCGGCAGGGCGACGGATCGGCGAACCGATCTGCTTGATCTTGATCTTCGCCATATCGTCTTACTCCGCAATCGCTTCGGCATCAGCCTGCGCGACTTCGGCCGAGGCACCACCGCGGCGCAGAAGGTCGGCGACCTTCTTGCCACGGCGCTGCGCCACCGACTTGGGGCTGGTCTGTTCGCCCAACGCCGCAAAGGTCGCACGGATCATGTTATAGGGGTTCGACGTGCCGTTCGACTTCGTCACAACGTCAGCGACGCCGAGGCTTTCGAACACCGCGCGCATCGGACCGCCGGCGATGATGCCCGTACCGGCCGGGGCCGAACGAACCGTCACCTTGCCCGCACCGAAATGACCAAGGCCATCATGATGCAGCGTGCGGCCTTCCTTGAGCGGAACGCGGACCATCGCCTTCTTGGCCGAAGCGGTCGCCTTGCTGATGGCTTCAGGCACTTCGCGGGCCTTGCCATGACCAAAGCCGGCACGGCCCTTGCCGTCGCCGACCACGACCAGAGCCGCAAAGCCGAAGCGCTTGCCGCCCTTCACGGTCTTCGAGACGCGGTTGATGTGAACAAGCTTTTCGATCAGCTCCTCTCCCTGTTCCTCGTCCCGATTGCCGCGACGGTCGTCGCGGCGGCCACGGCCGCCGCGCTCGCCACGGTTGCGGTCGCCACCACGGCCACGGCCACGGCCGGGACCACGACCCTCGGTCGGTGCGGCGTCGCCGCCCTCGACAGCAGCGGGAGCACCCGCCTGCGACTGGATATCGTTTTCGTCAGCCATGATCAGAACTCCAGCCCGCCTTCGCGGGCGGCATCGGCCAGCGCCTTGACGCGGCCATGGAACAGGAAGCCACCGCGGTCGAACACAACCTTGGTGACGCCGGCGGCGGTCGCCGCGGCGGCGACGCGCTTGCCGACATCGGCCGCAGCTTCAGCGGTGGCGCCGGTCTTGCTGCGCACATCCTTGTCCAGCGTCGATGCAGCGGCCAGGGTCTTGCCCTGCGCGTCATCGATGATCTGGGCGTAAATGTGACGGCCCGAACGGTGGACGCTCAGACGGGGCTTGTGACCCGAAACCGCCTTGAGCGCCGTGCGGACGCGGCGACGACGCCGCGCGAAGAGGGAAAGCTTTGCCATCTTACTTCTTCTTCCCTTCCTTGCGGAAGATGAACTCGCCGGCGTACTTGATACCCTTGCCCTTATAGGGTTCGGGCTTGCGCCAGCGGCGGATCTCGGCGGCAACCTGGCCCACCTTCTGCTTGTCGATGCCGCTGATCTCGACCGTGGTGTTATCCGGGGTCTTGATCTCGATGCCTTCGGGCACCGCGAAATCGACGTCGTGCGAATAGCCGAGCTGCAGCTTCAGGGTCTTGCCCTGCGCGTTGGCGCGGTAGCCGACACCCGTGATCAAAAGCTTCTTCGAAAAGCCTTCGGTCACGCCGGTGACCAGGTTCTGGACCAGCGTGCGCTGCATGCCCCAGAAGGCGCGAGCCTGCTTGGTCTTGTTGGCCGGCTGCACCGAAATGCCGTCATTCTCGACCGTATAGCTGATCTCGTCGCGCAGCGGCATGGCGAGCGTCCCCTTGGGACCCTTCACCGACAGCTGCCCGCCTTCGATGGTCGCGGTAACCCCGGCAGGGATCGCGACCGGCTTTTTACCGATGCGGCTCATCAGAACACCTCCGCCAGCACTTCGCCGCCGACATTCTGTTCGCGCGCTTCCGCGTCGGACAGAACGCCCTTGGGCGTCGAGACAATGGTGATGCCTAGGCCGTTGCGCACCACCGGCAGTTCCTTGGAACCCGAATAGACACGGCGGCCGGGCTTCGACACGCGGGCGACATGCTTGATCGCCGGCTGGCCTTCGAAATATTTGAGCTCGATGCGAAGGCCCGGATGCTTGCCGAGCGCTTCCTCGGAATAGCCGCGGATATAACCTTCGCGCTGCAGCACGTCGAGCACGCGGGCACGCAGCTTCGAAGCGGGGGACACAACGCTGTCCTTCTTCGCCTGCTGCCCGTTGCGGATGCGGGTGAGCATATCACCCAGGGGATCGGTCAATGCCATCTCAAATGATCCTTACCAGCTCGACTTGGTGACGCCGGGGATCAGGCCCTTGTTGGCCAGATCGCGCAGCTGCACGCGGCAGAGGCGGAATTTGCGGTAGTATGCGCGGGGACGCCCCGTCAGTTCGCAGCGGTTCCGAACGCGGGTCGGATTGCCGTTGCGGGGGATCTCCGCCATCTTCAGACGCGCGATCAGACGATCGCTGTCATCGGCCGCGGTATCATTCGCGATCGCCTTGAGCTTTGCATAGCGGCCGGCATATTTCTTCACCAGCTTCTTGCGGCGCTCGTTCTTGTTGATCGAACTCAGTTTCGCCATGACTTAAGTTCTCTTCCTTTGTCTATGCAATGGGAGAGAAGCGGGACCCGTTCAGGCCGCCTGCTTCTGCTCTTCAAGCGGGAAGGGGAAGCCGAAGAGACGCAGCAGTTCGCGCGCTTCCTCGTCCGTCTTCGCCGTGGTGGTCACGATCACGTCCATGCCGCGCACCTTGTCGATGCGGTCATAGTTGATCTCGGGGAAGATGAGCTGCTCCTTGATGCCAAAGGCATAGTTGCCGCGGCCATCGAAGCTCTTGGGGTTCAGACCACGAAAGTCGCGAACGCGAGGCAGAGCAATGTTGATCAGCCGGTCCAGGAACTCATACATGCGCTCGCGGCGCATCGTCACCTTGGCACCGATCGGCATGCCTTCACGCAGCTTGAACTGCGCGATCGACTTGCGGGCCTTGGTGATGACCGGCTTCTGGCCGGCGATCAGTTCCATCTCTTCCGCGGCGGACGTGACCTTCTTCTTGTCCTGCGTCGCTTCGCCCACACCCATGTTGAGGGTGATCTTCTCGATCTTCGGGACTTCCATCACATTCTTGTAACCGAACTTCTCGGTCATCGCCTTGATGATGGATTCATCATACTGCGCCTTGGAGCGCGGGATGTACTTGTCGGCCATTACAGCACCTCACCGGACTTGACGGCCACGCGGACCTTCTTGCCGTCGCGTTCCTCGAAACGGACGCGGGTCGGCTTGCCATCCTTGTCGGCGACCGCCACGTTCGAAATGTGGAGCGGCGCCGGCTTGCGGTCGATGCCACCCTGCGGGTTCGCCTGGTCGGGCTTGCGGTGACGCGCATGCACGTTGATGCCTTCGACGAGGATCTTGTCCTCCTTCGGCAGCACCTGCAGGACGGCGCCGGTGCGGCCCTTGTCCTTGCCAGCGAGCACGACGACCTTGTCGCCCTTCTTGATTCTAGCAGCGCTCATTACAGCACCTCGGGCGCAAGGCTGATGATCTTCATGTGCTGCTTCGCGCGCAGCTCACGAACGACCGGGCCAAAGATACGGGTGCCGATCGGCTCCTGGTTCTTGTTGATCAGCACCGCGGCATTGCCGTCGAAGCGGATCACCGAACCGTCGGCGCGACGGATGTCCTTGGCAGTGCGGACGATGACGGCGCGGTGCACGTCGCCCTTCTTCACCTTGCCGCGAGGCGCCGCTTCCTTGATCGAGACGACAATGATGTCGCCCACGCCCGCGAAGCGCCGCTTCGAGCCGCCCAGCACCTTGATGCACTGGACGCGCTTGGCGCCGCTATTGTCAGCGACGTCAAGATTGGATTGCATCTGGATCATGGATCCGGTTCCTTCTTATTTGGCCTACCGGGACAATCCCGGCGGTTCCGAATTCGTGGTTTCGACCGGAAGATTCGAAATACGAAGCGCGGGCCTGTAACCCCTTCTTTCAGAAAAGGCCAGCCCCGCGTCCGAAATTTCGACCTTCAAGGTCGGTGACTGGCCTCAGGCCGCCGTTTCGGGCGACTTGTGGGTGTCCACGCGCTCAATGACCTTCCAGGTCTTCAGCTTGGAAATCGGGGCGGTCTCCTCGATGCGGACCGTCTCGCCTTCCTTGTAGACATTGCCCTCGTCATGGGCATGATATTTCTTCGAACGGCGGATGATCTTACCGTAGAGCGCATGCTTTACCTTGCGCTCCACGCGAACCACCACCGTCTTGTCGGTCTTGTCGGAAACCACCGTTCCCGTCAGCACGCGCTTGGGCATCGTGTGTTTCCTTCTTACTTCGCAGCCGAGCGCGAACGCTCGGACTGAAGGGTCTTGATCTGCGCGATCGACCGGCGGACTTCCTTCACCCGGCTGGGCTTTTCCAGCTGGTTGGTCGCCGCCTGGAAACGCAGGTTGAACTGCTCGCGCTTCAGGTTGTTCAGCTCGGTCGACAGTTCGTCGTCCGTCTTGGTCTTGAGGTCAGCTACATTCGCCACGGATTAACCCTCCAGGTGGGAGGTGTCGCCGAGGCGAGCGACAACCTTCGTCTTGATCGGCAGCTTCATCGCGGCGCGCGAGAAAGCCTCTGCTGCGAGCGGGCCAGGAACGCCGTCCAGTTCGAACAGAATGCGGCCGGGCTTCACGCGGGCGGCCCAATATTCCACCGAACCCTTGCCCTTGCCCTGACGGACTTCGGCGGGCTTCTTCGAAACCGGCACATCGGGGAACACGCGGATCCACAAACGGCCCTGACGGCGAATGTGGCGGGTGATCGCGCGGCGGGCCGCCTCGATCTGACGGGCGGTGACGCGCTCGGGTTCCAGGGCCTTGAGACCATAGGAGCCGAAATTCAGGTCCGAACCGCCCTTGGCGTCGCCCTTGATCCGGCCCTTGAAGGTCTTCCGGAACTTCATCTTCTTCGGTTGCAGCATGACGCTATTACCTTCTTATCTTCAGCGCGCCGGGCGCACGCCGGAGGTCTGAGCCTCCAGCATCAGCCGGTCGGTGGCCATCGGATCGTGGCCCAGAATCTCACCCTTGAAGATCCAGACCTTGATGCCGCAGACGCCATAAGCGGTATGGGCTTCGGCTTCGGCATAGTCGACGTTCGCACGCAGCGTGTGCAGCGGAACGCGGCCTTCGCGATACCATTCGACGCGGGCGATCTCCGCGCCGCCCAGACGGCCGCCGCAGGTGATCTTGATGCCCTCGGCGCCCAGACGCAGCGCCGACTGCACCGCACGCTTCATCGCCCGGCGAAAAGCCACGCGGCGTTCGAGCTGGTCGGCGATGCCCTGCGCCACGAGCTTGGAATCGATTTCCGGCTTGCGAATTTCGACGATGTTCAGGCTGACGTCCGAAGAGGTCAGGCTGCCCAGCTTCTTGCGCAGCTTTTCGATATCCGCGCCTTTCTTGCCGATGATGACACCGGGACGGGCAGCGTAGATCGACACGCGGCACAGCTTGGCCGGACGTTCGATCACGACCTTGGAGATCGCGGCCTGCGGCAGGTTCTTCATGATATACTGGCGGATCTTCAGATCCTCCAGCAGCAGGCGGCCATAGTCGGCGCCTTCCGCGAACCAGCGGCTGTCCCAGGTACGGTTGATCTGCAGGCGCAGACCGATCGGATTGCTCTTGTGACCCATGTGCTTAGGCCTCCGCTTCTTCGCCAGCTTCACGCACGACGATGCGCACGCGGCTGAAGGGCTTGAGGATCCGGGTCGACTTGCCGCGGCCGCGCGCATGGAAGCGCTTCAGGGTGAAGCTCTTGCCCACCGAAGCCTCCGCGACGACCAGAGAGTCGACGTCCAGATTGTGATTGTTTTCCGCGTTGGCGATGGCCGAAGCCAGCACCTTGCGCACGTCGACCGCCATCGCCTTCTTGGAGAAGGCGAGGATGTTGAGCGCTTCCTCGACCTTGCGGCCGCGGATGAGCGTGGCGACCAGATTCAGCTTCTGCGCCGAACCTCGGATCTGCGTGCCAACGGCCAGGGCCTCATTGTCGGCGACGCGACGGGGAGCCTTTTCCTTGCTCATTAGCGCTTGCCCTTCTTGTCGGCGGCGTGGCCGGGGAAGTAGCGGGTCGGGGCGAATTCGCCCAGCTTGTGACCCACCATCTCCTCGTTCACGGAGACCGGAACATGCTTGCGGCCATTATAGACGTTGAACGTCAGGCCGACGAACTGCGGCAGGATGGTCGAACGGCGCGACCAGGTCTTGATCGGACCCGAACGGCCATTGTTATCCTGCGCGGCTTCCGCCTTCTTCAGAAGGCTGAGGTCCACGAACGGACCTTTCCAGACGGAACGAGCCATCTCGCTTACCTCTTCTTCTTCGCGTGGCGGCTACGGATGATGAACTTGTCCGTCGCCTTGTTGTGGCGGGTGCGCGCACCCTTGGTCGGCTTGCCCCAGGGGGTGACCGGATGACGGCCGCCCGAGGTCCGGCCTTCACCACCGCCATGCGGGTGGTCAACCGGGTTCTTCGCCACACCGCGGGTCAGCGGACGCTTGCCCAGCCAGCGATTGCGGCCGGCCTTGGCAAGGTTGGTGTTGGCATTGTCAGGGTTGCTGACGGCGCCGACGGTGCCCATGCAGTCCGAACGGATGTAGCGCTGCTCGCCCGAGGACAGGCGGACCATCACCATGCCACGATCGCGACCGACCAGCTGGGCGTAGGTGCCGGCCGAACGGCAGAGCTGACCGCCCTTGCCGGGCTTCATCTCGATATTGTGGATGATGGTGCCGACCGGCATCTGGCCGAGTTCCATCGCATTGCCCGGCTTCACGTCGGTCTTCTTGCCGGCGATCACCTTGTCGCCGGGCGCCAGACGCTGCGGCGCCAGGATATAGGCCTGGGTGCCGTCGGGATAGTTGACCAGCGCGATGAAGGCAGTGCGGTTGGGGTCATATTCCAGACGCTCGACCGTACCCTCGACATCCCACAAGCGGCGCTTGAAGTCGATGATGCGATAGCGCTGCTTGTGACCGCCAGCGATGCCGCGCGAGGTCACATGACCCTTGTTGTTGCGCCCACCGGTCTTGCGCTTGCCCTCGGTCAGCGCCTTGACGGGCTTGCCCTTGTGCAGCGCGCTGCGGTCGACGAGGATAAGGCCGCGCTGGGCCGGGCTCGTCGGGTTGTAGCTCTTAAGCGCCATGGTCAGCGCACTCCTTCGGTGATGTCGATCGACTGGCCATCAGCTAGGCGAACGATCGCCTTCTTCACGTCCGAACGCGTGTAGGGCTTGCCCTTCCACTTCTTCGTCTTGCCCTTCGCGACCAGCGTGTTCACGCTCTTGACGGTCACGCCCCAGAGCGCCTCGACGGCAGCCTTGATCTCCGGCTTGGTCGCGTCATTGGCGACCTTGAAGACGACGGCGTTGTTTTCGGAGAGAAGCGTCGACTTCTCGGTGATGACCGGAGCGACAACGACGTCATAATGACGGTTGTCGACCGTTGCGGCCTGCTTCTTAGCCATTGAAACGCGCCTCCAGCTTTTCGACCGCGGCGCGCGTCAGCACCAGCGAATCCGCCTTCAAGATGTCGTAGACATTGGCGCCGACGGCCGGCAGCAGGTCCACGCCGACGATGTTCGCCGAAGCCTTCGCAAAGCTGACATTCACCGCGTCGCCGTCGATGAACAGCGCCTTGTTGAGGTTCAGCTTGGCGAGGTGCGCGACCAGAGCCTTGGTCTTGCCTTCCGCCACGTCGAGATTGTCGAGCACGATCAGCGAACCGTTCTTCGCCTTCGATGACAGCGCCATCTTCAGGCCCAGCGCGCGCACCTTCTTGTTGAGGTCGTGGCCGAAGGTGCGGGCGCGGGCGCCGTGCGCCTTACCACCGCCGATGAAGATCGGCGCCTTGCGGTCGCCGTGACGGGCCGTGCCGCCCCCCTTCTGCCGACCGAACTTCTTGCCGGTGCGGGCGACGTCGGAACGTTCGCGGGTGGCGCGAGCCGGGGCGCGACGCTTTTCCAGCTGCCAGGTGACGACGCGGTGCAGGATGTCGGTGCGGGGCTCGACGCCAAACACGGCATCGTTCAGTTCCACATCACCAGCGGCCTGCGCGTCGAGGGTCTGTACCTTGACCTTCATGATTAGCCCTCCTGGCCTTCGGTGGCTTCGGGAGCGACGGCTTCTTCAGCCGGCGTCTCGGCCGGAGCATTGTTGCTGTTGGCAGCCTGCTTCAGGCTCGCCGGATAGGGAACGTCGGCCGGACGCTTCACCTTCACGGCATCGCACACGGTCAGCCAGGTGCCCTTGGCGCCAGGAACGCTGCCCTTGACGAACAGCAGGCCACGCTCGACGTCGGTACGGACGATCTCGAGATTCTGCTGGGTCCGCTCACGGTCACCCATGTGACCCGCCATCTTCTTGTTCTTGAAGACGCGACCCGGATCCTGCCGGTTACCGGTCGAACCATGGGCACGGTGGCTGATCGACACGCCGTGGGTGGCGCGCATACCGCCGAAGCCCCAGCGCTTCATGGCGCCGGCGAAACCCTTGCCCTGGGTGTGGCCGGCCACGTCGACCAGCTGGCCGGCGATGAAATGATCGGCCGCGATCTCGGCGCCGACGTCGAGGAGCGCATCCTCGGCGACCCGGAATTCGACCAGACGCTGCTTGGGCTCGACTTCCGCCTTCGCGAAGTGCCCGCGCTGCGGCTTGGCAACATTCTTGACCTTGGCGACACCCGCGCCCAGCTGAACCGCGACATAGCCGTCACGTTCGACTTCCTTGCGGGCCACGACCTGATTGCCCTCAAGGGCCAGAACCGTAACCGGTATATGACGTCCGTCCTCCTGGAACAGACGGGTCATCCCGACTTTCTTAGCGATCACGCCTGTGCGCATCACTGTTACTCCCATAGAGGCCCGCCTTAGCAGCGGGCGTATCCAACGAAAAAGACCGCTCAGGATCTCTCCCTCGCGGCCCAACCCCATGATAGATCACCCCGTCCGGGTTGGATGCCGACCCCTGCTCGGGACCGGCGACGGGGGACCAGGACCACGAGCCTTTCCGGTTCACCGGAGGGGCCGTGCGGTATCCCTTGTGTCCTTTGGGCTCACGCCTTGGCGTAATACCCGATACCCTGCCATCCTTGTCGGATAGCAGGGACTTGCCAGCCGTCAGGCCAGCTTGATTTCGACGTTCACGCCGGCAGCCAGGTCCAGCTTCATTAGCGCGTCGACCGTCTGGGGCGTCGGCTGCACAATGTCAAGCATACGCTTGTAGGTGCGGACCTCGAACTGCTCGCGCGACTTCTTGTCGATGTGCGGGCCACGGTTGACCGTGAACTTTTCGATGCGCGTCGGAAGGGGAATCGGACCGCGGATAAGAGCGCCGGTGCGGCGGGCGGTGTCGGCGATGTCGCCGGTCGCCTGATCAAGCACGCGATGATCGAACGCCTTGAGGCGGATGCGGATGTTGCTGTCCATTGTTCCTGTACCGATGCGAAAGAGCCAAAAACAAACCGCCCCGCTTACTGCCCTTCTAGCTCAGCAAGAGCCGGAGAAAGGCGATCCGGGGCGGTAAAAATTCCGAGCGGCGCGAATCAGGCGATTCGCGCCGCTGCGGTCCTATATTACTTCGAGATCGTGCCGACAACCCCGGCGCCGACGGTGCGGCCGCCTTCACGGATGGCGAAGCGGAGACCCGCGTCCATCGCGATCGGGGCGATCAGCTTCACGCCGAGCTTCACGTTATCGCCAGGCATGACCATCTCGGTGCCCTCGGGCAGGATCACTTCGCCGGTCACGTCGGTGGTGCGGAAGTAGAACTGCGGGCGATAGTTCGCGAAGAACGGGGTGTGACGGCCGCCTTCTTCCTTCGACAGGACGTAGACTTCCGCGTCGAATTCGGTGTGCGGGGTGATCGTGCCGGGCTTGGCCAGAACCTGACCACGCTCGACTTCCTCACGCTTCGTGCCGCGCACCAGCGCGCCGATATTGTCGCCCGCACGACCTTCGTCGAGCAGCTTGCGGAACATTTCCACGCCAGTGACGGTGGTCTTGGCAGTGTCCTTGAGGCCGACGATCTCGACTTCTTCACCAACCTTGATGATGCCGGTTTCGACGCGGCCAGTGACGACGGTGCCGCGACCCGAGATCGAGAACACGTCTTCGATCGGCATCAGGAACGGCTTGTCGACCGGACGCTCGGGCTGCGGGATGAAGGCGTCGACCGCTTCCATCAGCTTCAGAACGGCGTTCTTGCCGATCTCGTCATTCGAACCGTCCAGCGCCTTCACGGCCGAGCCGGGGATGATCGGAATATTGTCGCCGTCGAAGTCGTAGGACGACAGCAGCTCACGGATTTCCAGCTCGACCAGCTCGAGGATTTCCGGATCGTCGACCAGGTCGACCTTGTTCATGAACACGACCAGCTGCGGCACGCCGACCTGGCGGGCGAGCAGGATGTGCTCGCGGGTCTGCGGCATCGGACCGTCGGTGGCCGATACGACCAGGATGGCGCCGTCCATCTGGGCCGCACCGGTGATCATGTTCTTGACGTAGTCCGCGTGGCCCGGGCAGTCGACGTGCGCATAGTGGCGGGCTTCGGTCTCATATTCGACGTGGGCGGTCGAGATGGTGATGCCGCGCTCGCGCTCTTCGGGGGCCTTGTCGATATTGGCATAGTCAACGAAGGTCGCGCCGCCGGTTTCGGCCAGCACCTTGGTGATCGCCGCGGTCAGCGAGGTCTTGCCATGGTCGACGTGACCGATGGTGCCGATGTTGCAGTGCGGCTTGTTCCGCTCAAACTTAGCCTTAGCCATTTTTTCCTACCTTCTAATCAAATCAGCTTGGTCAGACCGCTCGGCCGCGCCTCGCGAAGGCGCGTCCATAGCAGCAAATTCACAGATTACCAGCCCAAAACCGAGCCGCCTGCGCGGCCCGCTTTTGGGAAATCTTCAGGCCATCTTCGCCTTGACTTCGTCCGCCACATTCTGGGGCACTTCGTCATAATGCGAGAAGATCATCGAGTAATTCGCGCGGCCCTGGGTGAAGGAGCGCAGCGAATTTACGTAGCCGAACATGTTGGCCAGCGGCACCATCGCCTCGACCACCTGGGCGTTGCCGCGCGTGTCGGTGCCCTGGATCTGGCCGCGACGGCTGTTCATGTCGCCGATGACGTCGCCCAGATATTCCTCAGGGGTGACGACCTCGACCTTCATGATCGGTTCGAGCAGGGTGATGCCTGCTTTCTGCGCCGCTTCGCGCATCGCGGCGCGGCCAGTGATTTCGAACGCCAGCGCGGACGAGTCGACGTCGTGATAAGCGCCGTCATAGAGCAGGATTTCGAAATCGATGATCGGGAAGCCGATCAGCGAGCCGGTGGCCGCCGTCTCGCGCATGCCCTTTTCGATCGCGGGGATATATTCCTTGGGAATATTGCCGCCCTTGATCTCGTCCTTGAAGATGATGCCCGCACCACGCTCGCCCGGCGTCAGCTTCACCTTGATGCGGCCGAACTGGCCGGTGCCGCCCGACTGCTTCTTGTGGGTGTAGTCGATGTCGACCGGCTTCTTGAGATATTCGCGATAGGCGACCTGCGGGGCACCGACATTCGCCTCGACCTTGAACTCGCGCTTCATGCGGTCGACCAGGATTTCGAGGTGCAGTTCGCCCATGCCCTTGATGATGGTCTGGCCCGATTCGTGATCGGTCGTGACGCGGAAGGACGGATCTTCGGCAGCCAGGCGGTTGAGCGCGACGCCCATCTTTTCCTGGTCCGCCTTGGTCTTGGGTTCGACCGACAGCTCGATGACCGGCTCGGGGAATTCCATCCGCTCCAGGATGATCGGCTGGCGCTCGGCGCACAGCGTATCACCGGTGGTGGTTTCCTTCATGCCGGCCAGCGCGACGATGTCGCCAGCATAAGCGGCATCGATGTCCTCACGCGAGTTCGCGTGCATAAGGAGCATACGGCCGATCTTTTCCTTCTTGTCCTTGACCGAGTTCAGATAGGTGCCCTTGGTCAAGGTGCCCGAATACACGCGCAGGAAGGTGAGCGAACCGACGAACGGATCGTTCATGATCTTGAACGCCAGGCCCGAGAAGGGCGCGTCGTCTGAGGTCGCACGGCTGTCAGGCTGATCGTTGTCGGGGTTGATGCCCTGAACGTCTTCGATATCGAGCGGCGAAGGCAGATAGTCCACGACCGCGTCGAGCAGCGGCTGCACGCCCTTGTTCTTGAACGCCGATCCGCACAGCACCGGCACGAACGACTGGTTCAGCGTACCCTTGCGGATCAGCTTCTTGAGCGTTGCGGTGTCGGGCAGATTGCCTTCCAGATAGGCTTCCATCGCCTCGTCGTCCTGTTCGACGGCAAGTTCGATCAGCTTTTCGCGATAGTCGGCGGCCTTGTCGGCGAGGTCGGCGGGAATTTCCTCATAGGAGAATTCGGCGCCCAGATTCTCATCCTTCCAGATGATGGCGCGGTTCTCGACCAGGTCGACCAGGCCCTTAAACTCCGACTCCGCACCGATGGGCAGATAGAGGACGGCCGGGGTGGCGCCCAGGCGATCGATGATCGTCTGCACGCAATAATAGAAGTTGGCGCCGGTGCGGTCGAGCTTGTTGATGAAGCACATCCGCGGAACCTTGTACTTATCCGCCTGGCGCCACACGGTTTCCGACTGCGGCTCGACGCCGGCAACGCCGTCGAACGCGGCGACCGCGCCGTCCAGCACGCGCAGCGAACGCTCGACTTCGATGGTGAAGTCGACGTGGCCGGGGGTGTCGATGATGTTCAGACGATGCTCGGGGCCCTTGCCCTCTTCGGCCTTCCAAACGCAGGTCGTCGCAGCCGAGGTGATGGTGATACCACGCTCCTGCTCCTGCTCCATCCAGTCCATGGTGGCGGCGCCGTCATGGACTTCGCCGATCTTGTAGGACTTGCCGGTATAGTAAAGGATGCGCTCGGTCGTCGTGGTCTTGCCGGCGTCGATATGCGCCATGATACCGAAATTGCGATAGCGTTCGAGCGGATGGCTGCGGGCCATGATGCTTCTCCGTTGCCGGCACACCGGCGGTGAGTGAATGAGTCTTGCGGCTGGCCCCTAAACCAATCCGTCCGCCATGGGTAGCCCCACGGCGAACGGACCGATATTCAAAACCAGAATGGCGAAGCGGGCACACAAGCGCCCGCTTCTCTTTACCAGCGGTAGTGCGAGAAGGCGCGGTTCGCTTCCGCCATGCGGTGCGTGTCTTCGCGCTTCTTGACGGCATTGCCGCGGTTGTTGGCGGCGTCCAGCAGCTCGCCCGACAGGCGGGCAGCCATGGTGGTTTCGCTGCGGTTGCGCGAAGCCGTGATCAGCCAGCGGATCGCCAGCGCCTGGGCGCGCTCGGGGCGCACCTCGACGGGGACCTGGTAGGTCGCACCGCCGACACGGCGGCTGCGGACTTCGATGCCGGGCTTCACATTGTTCAGCGCATCATGGAACATCGCGATCGGGTCCTTCTTGGACTTCGTCTCGACGGTTTCGAGCGCACCGTAGACGATGGACTCGGCGACGGCCTTCTTGCCGTCCTGCATGATGCTGTTCATGAACTTCGACAGCACGATATCACCGAACTTGGGATCGGGCAGGATAACGCGCTTTTCGGGGCGACGACGACGTGACATATTCTAGTCTCCCTTACTTCGGACGCTTCGCGCCGTACTTCGAACGGCTCTGCTTGCGGTCCTTGACGCCCTGGGTATCCAGAACGCCGCGCAGCACATGATAGCGCACACCGGGAAGGTCGCGAACGCGGCCGCCGCGGATCAGCACGACGCTGTGCTCCTGAAGATTGTGGCCTTCACCCGGAATATAGGTGATGACTTCGCGCTGGTTGACCAGGCGCACCTTCGCCACCTTGCGGAGAGCCGAGTTCGGCTTCTTCGGGGTCGTGGTGTAGACACGGGTGCAAACGCCGCGCTTTTGCGGGTTCGCTTCCATGGCAGGGACCTTCGACTTGGTCTTCTGCAATTCGCGGCCTTTGCGGACCAGCTGGTTGATCGTTGGCATGAAGCCCTTCACCTTTTTCAGTTACTTTACCGCATGCATTCCCGCTTGTCCTTGCCGCAAGGAAGCAATCGCGTCCAAACAGCAAAGGCCCCGGCGGCGATAACCGCCCGGAGCCGCAAGAGCACCGGCAATGTTCAGCTCTGACGCCCCAAGAGCCAGATTGAGCGAACGAATCCGTCCAGCCAGGTGCTTTGGGCAGGCGGGCCTATAGCGATGCGGGTTCGACGGGTCAAGGATGCGGCTGGACCGTTTGTCCGGACCCACGGAACCGCCGCAGGAATTTTCGCCAGACCACGGAACAAATGGATCGCGAGCACGTTCTGCCCCACCTTCGTTTCGACTCGTCACGACTCCGCCTTGCCGGATTCGCGCGATCACGCGGCTTTTGCTAGCGGCCCGATTCTCAAGAGAAGTCGGGGTCGCAATTGTCGCAGCATATATTCCGGAGGGCTTGCGCCTTCCGACGTCGTCTCATTGCCTTGTGCCCGGATCGAGAGTTGTATCTCCATTCGAACGGCGAATTTCGGTGCCTGCATATCACCCGTGGAGCGCAGTTCATCGCCGCCGGTCTGGTCGCTGCCCTGCTGATCGGCGGAGTGGCGCTCACCTTGTTGATTGCGTCCGGCCTTTCGGCCGTGGGGCGCGACCGCGCCCCGCTCGCAGCGGGGAACCAGGCGATTGACCGCGCCGCAGGAAAGGCCGCAACGTCTCGCAAATCCATCGAAGCTCTCGCCCGCAAGCTCGAAGCGCGGCAGGACTTCATGGACGATCTCTACCGCACCCATTTCGGCCATGAGGGCGTCGCCGCGACGGAGGGCCTGGTCGGCAATCCAGATGACGCTCCGCGCGCGCCAGGCGGCCATAGCCTCAAGACCCGCATCAGCACCGCCCCCGAAGTCGCACCGCTGCAGAAGATCGACGCGCGACAGCGCCGGTTCGCCATGCTGCTCACGCGCGCCGTCGAGCGTCGCTCGGACAAGACCGCCGCCGCGATCCGCAGCTTCGGCCTCAATCCCGACGCGCTCGCCCGCACCGCCGCCCGCGCCCAAGGCGGGCCCTTCGTGCCCTGGCATGGTCAGGACGACGCAATGCCGGGTGAATTCGAACGGCTCGCCACCGCGCTCTCGCGCATGGAATTTCTCGAATCCAGCCTGATGACCATTCCCTCGGGTCGCCCCACCGCTGCGCCGATGCTGTCCAGTTCCTATGGCTATCGCCGGGACCCGTTCAACGGCCGCGCCGCCTTTCACGCCGGCCTCGACTTTCCCGGTCGCCACGGCCAGCCCATCCTGGCGGCCGCCGCCGGCCTGGTCAGCTTCGTCGGCCAGCGCACGGGCTATGGCAATGTGGTGGAGATCGATCATGGCAACGGCATCATGACCCGCTATGCCCATCTCTCCGGCTTCGAAACGCGGGTTGGCCGGCGAGTGAGCCGGGGCGACCGGATCGCCCGCATGGGTTCAACCGGCCGCTCGACCGGCGACCATCTCCATTTCGAGGTGCGGCTGGCCGGCGAGCCGATCAACCCCCGCCGCTTCCTGGAAGCGCGGCAGGATGTCGCGAAGATCCAGCAACTCGCCAAGGCGCGGCTCGCCGAGGTCGCAGGCCGGAGCTGACCTCCGGAAATTCAGTTCACCGGCGGCCGCCGCCGGTAGCTGAGCGCTTCGGCGACGTGCACCCGGCCGACATGTTCGGCATCGGCCAGGTCGGCGATGGTCCGCGCGACGCGGAGCACCCTTGTATAGCCGCGCGCTGACAACTTCATTGCCACCGCCGCCTGCGCCAGCAGTTCGCGGCCGGCGGAATCGGGGCCTGCGACCTCTTCCAGACGGTCGCCATCCACCTCGGCATTGGTCCGCACCGGTGTGCCGGCATAGCGCCGCGTCTGCGCCCCGCGCGCCGCCGCCACTCGATCGGCCACCTCGGCCGATCCTTCCGCCGGCGGCGGCAGGACGAGGTCGGCGGCGGTCACGGCCTGCACCTCGACATGCAGATCGATGCGGTCGAGCAGCGGCCCCGACACCTTGGCCTGATAGTCCGCCGCACAGCGCGGCGCGCGCGAACAGGCAAGCGCCGGATCGCCCAGATGGCCGCAGCGGCACGGATTCATCGCCGCAATCAGCTGGACGCGCGCGGGAAAGGTCACGTGCGCATTGGCCCGCGCGACCGTCACTTCGCCCGTCTCCAGCGGCTGGCGCAGCGAATCCAGCACGGCGCGCTGAAATTCGGGAAGCTCGTCAAGGAACAGCACGCCCAGATGCGCCATGCTCACCTCGCCCGGCCGCGCCTTGAGCCCACCCCCGACCAACGCCGCCATCGACGCGCTGTGATGCGGATTGCGGAACGGCCGGGCGCGGCTGATCCGTCCGCCCTCCAGCGTGCCGGCGACGCTCGCGACCATGGATGTCTCCAGCGCCTCGGCCGGGGTCAGCGCGGGCAATATGCCGGGCAGGCAACTCGCCATCAGCGACTTGCCCGCGCCGGGCGGGCCGACCATCAACAGATTATGGCCGCCGGCCGCGGCGATCTCCAGCGCGCGCTTCGCGCTTTCCTGGCCCTTCACCTGACGCAGGTCGGCGCCGCGCAGGGGCGGCTCCACCGCGCCCGGCTGCGGCGGAGACAGGGCTGCCGTCCCCTTGAAATGGTTGAGCAGGCCGAGCAGGTCAGGCGCGGCGATGACCTCCACCTGCCCCGCCCAGGCCGCTTCCGCGCCCTGTGCCATCGGACAGACGAGTCCCAGTTCCTTTTCCACCGCATGCATCGCCGCCAGCAGCACCCCCGGCGTCGGCGCGATACGGCCGTCCAGCCCGAGTTCGCCCACGACCACATAGCCGGCCAGCGTCTCGGCATCGATCACCCCCATCGCGCCCAGCAGCGCGAGTGCGATCGGCAGATCGAAATGCGATCCTTCCTTCGGCAGGTCCGCCGGCGACAGATTGACGGTGATCCGTTTGGGCGGGAGCGAAAGCCCGATCGCGGCGATCGCGTTGCGGACCCGCTCACGGCTTTCCGCCACCGCCTTGTCCGGCAGGCCCACCACGATGAAGTTGGGCAGGCCAGGGACGAGCTGGCACTGCACCTCCACGCCACGTGCCTCCAATCCTAGATAGGCGACCGTCGATACCGTCGAAACCAAGATGCCCCCGATTATGCTGTGAAACGACCCCCCAAGCCGCGGCGTCAGCCTGCGTCGTCGGGTCGACCTTTGAAACCCTGCGCCACGACATACCATTCGACGCTGCCCTTGCGACTGGCGGGCGGCTTGGCATGCTTGATGGTCGTGAAATGCTTCTTCAACAGGGCGAGCAGTTCGGCATCGGTGCCCCCTGCGAAGACCTTGGCGACGAAGCTGCCGCCCTTGCGGAGATTTTCGACCGCGAACCAGGCTGCCGCTTCGACAAGGCCCATGGTCCGCAAATGATCGGTCGCGGCATGGCCCACCGTGTTGGCCGCCATGTCGGATATGACGAGATCGGGCGCGTCACCCAGCGCTTCGGCCAGCACCGCCGGCGCCTTGTCGTCCATGAAGTCCATCTGGAACAAGGTGACGCCGGGGATGGGATCGGTGGGCAGAAGGTCGATGCCGACCACCTTCGCCTTGGGCGCCAGCTTGCGGACCACCTGCGCCCAGCCGCCGGGAGCGACGCCCAGGTCGACGACGGCCCGCGACCCTTTTACAAAATGGAACTTCTCATCCAGTTCGATCAGCTTGAACGCGGCGCGGCTCCGCCACCCTTCCGCCCTGGCGCGGCGGACATAGGGATCATTCAGCTGCCGCTCCAGCCAGCGCGTGGACTGCGCCGTGCGGCCCTTTGCGGTCTTGACCCGGACCTTGCCGGTGCCCGCGCCCCTCACATTGCCGCTCCGTCACGGTCCATCAGGCCACGCAATATGCCTTCGCGGATGCCCCGATCAGCGACGCCCAGCCGCTCGGCGGGCCAGATGTCGAGGATCGATTCCAGGATCGCGCAGCCCGCCACCACCAGGTCCGCCCGTTCCGCGCCGATGCAGGGCAGACTCTGGCGTTCACACAGGGGCATGGCCGACAACCTGCCCGAAATTGCGCGCATCGATGCCGTCGGCACGATCAATCCGTCGATCGCCTGCCGATCATAGCGAGGAAGGTTCAGGTGCACGCTGGCCAACGTCGTCACCGTGCCCGATGTGCCGAGCAGTCGCATCGCGGGCGCATCGCGCGGCAGGCGACGGGCAAGCGGCGCGAAGGCATCCGCCACCCGCGCCCGCATGCGTCCATAGGCCGCGATGCGCTCGCCCGGATCGCCATGGTCGAACAATTCGCTTTCGGTCAGCGACACAACGCCCCATGGCGCGCTGACCCAGTCGACGATGTGCGGTTCGCCCGAATGATGGACATCCACCAGAACCAGTTCGGTCGAACCGCCGCCAATGTCGAAGATCAAAGCAGGCCCGTCACCGGGTTCCAGCAGGGCGTGGCATCCCATCACCGCCAGCCGCGCCTCTTCCTGCGCGCTGATGATGTCGAGCACGATGCCGGTTTCGCGATAGACGCGCTGGATGAACTCCGCGCCGTTCGACGCGCGGCGGCAGGCCTCCGTCGCGACCGATCGCGCCAGCGTGACATGGCGCCGCCGCAGCTTGTCTGCACAGACGGACAGGGCCGCAATCGCGCGCTCGATCGCGGCATCGCTGATCCGCCCGGTCGCGGCCAGCCCCTCGCCCAGCCGGACGATGCGCGAAAAGGCATCGACGACGATGAACCCGTCGGAGGACGGCTTGGCGATCAGCAGGCGGCAATTATTGGTGCCAAGGTCAATGGCGGCATAGGATCGCCGTCCGCGTGGCGGATGAGGCAAAATGCCCCGCTGCTTCGACGGGGGAGGTATGGCCGCAGCCTTGCTCCCATTACTCTGGCCGGAACGGGCGCCTTGGCCCGAAACACCCCCAGAGGGACCGGAACTCTGCGGCGATGGGCGGCTGTGCTGCACCATGGCCGTATCTCTTCTTCTTCGCCTCCACCGAAAGGTGAAGGAACTTGCGGTAAGACTATGCGGATGCGACCAAAAGCGCAAGACGGGCCAAGGCATGGCGACAAGGTGGCCGGCCTGGCCGCTCCCGTGGGCGGCAGATGCCGGCGATGGCCGCGTCAGAGCGGCAGCAGGGCGGCGATGATCCAGCGCTCCTCGGCCCGCAATACGCCCCAGGCCCGGGCGGCCGCGCGGCTATCCATAGCTTCCACGCCAATGCCGCGTCCTTCCAGATCGGCGACGAGGGCGCGAGGCGGCCGGCGCATGCTACCCCCGGTGCCGAGCAGCAGGAATTCGGGCGGCGGATCGAGCGACAGCAGCGGCACGAGCGCCGCCAATGTTAGATCCCCGAGCGCAGGCGCATCATCCCAGCCCAGCGCCAGCGCAGGCGTCAGCAGCAGTCCGGTCGGAAACACATCGTCGCGGACGCGGAAGCCGCGTCCCGCGAAGCCGGTGATGATCGGCCCGTGCCCCGTGTCGTCCCGGCGCAGTTCCAGTCCGATCCGCTTGTCGGTCAGGGCCGCGCTCCATCGTCGCGCGGGCCCATCCGCTCCGCCTGGGCGGCAAGGCCGCTCTTGGCGGCCTTGCGTTCGCTGATCTGCGGGCTGAGGCCGAGCGTGATCAGCAGCGAGGAGGACACATAGACCGACGAATAGGTGCCAACGACAATGCCCAGCATCATCGCTGCGGTGAAGCCGCGCAGCACATGGCCGCCAAACAGCAGCAGCGCGCCCAGCGCCAGCATGATGGTGAACGACGTCATGACGGTGCGGGGCAGCGTTTCGTTGACCGACAGGTCGATCAGCGACTTTATGTCCATCTTGCGATATTTCCGCATATTCTCGCGGATACGGTCGTCGATGACCATCTTGTCGTTGATCGAATAGCCAACGATCGTCAGCACGGCGGCAACGATATTGAGGTCGAATTCCAGCTGGGTGACGGCGAAGAAGCCGAGCGTCATCAGCACGTCGTGCATGATCGCGACGAAGGTGGAGACGCCGAACTGCCATTCATAGCGGAACCAGGAGAAGATCGCGATGCCGATCACCGCCAGCATGACGGCGAGCACGCCGTTCTGGATCAGTTCGCCCGAAACCTTGCCAGAGACGGTGTCGTAGCGCGAGAAGGTGACGCCGGGGAATTGCGCCGTCATCGCCTTGCGCGCCTTTTCGACAATGGCGTTGGCCGCGCCCGCGCCGCCCTGTTCGGGAAGCGGCAAGCGAATCTGCACCGTTTTCGGGTCGCCGAACTGCTGGAGCGATCCGTCGCCGACACCGAGACGGTCGATGGTCGTGCGCACCCGGTCGAGCGGCGGCGGCTGTTCGAACCTGGCCTCGATCATCAGGCCGCCGACGAAATCGACGCCCAGGTTCAGGCCGCGATAGGCGGTCGCGCCCACCGCCAGCACGGTCAGCAGCATCGTCAGGGCAAAGGCCCAGTGCCGCAGCTTGACGAAGCCGATATTGGTGTTGTCGGGGACGAGCTTCAGAAGTTTCATGGGTTCTCTCCCGGCCCCTTAAATGTGGATCTCGGTCGGGCGCTTGGCGCGGAGCCAGCGCGACGCGAGCAGGCGGGTGAAGGTGACGGCGGTGAACACGCTGGTCGCGATGCCGATCAGCAGCACGATGGCGAAGCCCTTCACCGGGCCGGAGCCGAGCGCGAGCATGATGCCGCCGGCGATGGCGTGGGTCACGTTCGCTTCGAAGATGGTGCGGCTGGCTTCCTTATAGCCATGCTCGATCGACTGGACGACGTTGCGCCCGCGCCGCCGCTCTTCACGGATGCGTTCGTAGATGAGGACGTTGGCGTCGACCGCCGTGCCGATGGTCAGCACGAAACCGGCGATGCCCGGCAGCGTCAGCGTCGCGCCGAGCATGCCCATCACGCCCAGGATCACCAGCACGTTGATGGTGACGGCCAGGTTCGCATACATGCCGAAGCGGCCGTAGCTGACGAACATGAAGGCGGCGACCGCGACCACCGCGATGAGCGAAGCGACAAGCCCCGCGCGGATCGAGTCCGCGCCCAGTTGCGGCCCGACGGTGCGTTCCTCCACCACGGTCAGCGCGACGGGCAGCTTGCCCGACCGCAGCGCGATGGCGAGCTGGTTGGCGCTTTCGACGGTGAAGTTGCCGCTGATCTGCGCGCTGCCGCCCAAGATCGGTTCGTTGATATTGGGGGCCGACAGCACCTGCCCGTCGAGGATGATGGCGAAGGGGCGGTTCACATTCTGCGACGTGACCTGCCCGAATTTCCGGCCGCCCGATCCGTTGAAGCGGATATTGACGATGGGCTGGTTATTCTGGTCGAAGCCCTGCGTTGCGTCGGTCAGGTCCTCCCCCGACACCATGACCTGCCGCTTGACCGCGATCAGGGGAACGCCGGACGGATTGCCGGGATAGGGCAAGACTTCGCTGCCCACCGGCGCGCGGCGCTGCGCCACTTCGGCGGGGTTGGCGGTGGCGTCCACCAGCTTGAATTCGAGCTTCGCAGTCTGGCCGAGCAGGTCCTTCAGCGCCTTGGGGTCCTGAAGCCCCGGCACCTGCACGACGATGCGATTGTCGCCCTGCTGCTGAATGGTGGGTTCGCGCGTGCCCATTTCGTCGATGCGCTTGCGGATGACTTCGGTCGCGACTTCCATCGCGCTCTTCACCGCATTGTTGATCCCGGCGTCGGTCGGGGTGACGACGATGGTGGAGCTGTTGACCACCTCCACATTGAAGTCGCGCTGGCCGGTGAGGCCCGCACCCTGCGTCAGCGGGCGGATGCGTTCCACGGCTGCGTCGACCTGCGAGGGGTCGCGGACCATGAAGCTCAATTTGCCGTCGCGGCTGGAAATGTCGCCGATCGCGATCCGGGGCGAACCCCGGCGCAATTCGGTGCGGACCTGCTCCTCCATATTGGTGAGGCGCTGCTTCGCGACGTCCTGGGTCGAGGCTTCGAGCAGCAGGTGGCTGCCGCCCGACAGGTCGAGGCCCAGATTGACGCGGGTCTGCATGAAGCCGGGAAGCTTCGAAACGACCGGGTCCGGCAGGAAGCTCGGCACGGCGCAGACTATGCCGATAAGGAGCGGCAGCAGGATCCCGGCAATGGCCCAGCGCGAGAAGTTCAGCATCGAGCGGCTCAGTCGTTCGCGGGCTTGGCGGTCGTGGGATCGACGACGTCGGTCAGGGTGGACTTGACCGCCTTCACCTTCATACCGGGCGCGAGTTCGACATCGACGTAAAATTCGTCGACGCGGGTCACCTTGCCAACGAGGCCGCCGCCGGTGACGACCTGATCGCCCTTCTTCACGGCGTCGATCTTGGCCTTGTGATCCTTCATCTTCTTCTGCTGGGGGCGGATGAGGAGGAAGTAGAAGACCAGACCGAGAAGCGCAAATTGGGCAAGCAGCCCAATGGTGCCGCCCATGTTGGAGGCCGCACCGCCTGCTTGGGCAAAGGCTGGGGAAATGAACATGATGGGACTTTCGCCTTGATTCTCTTGTCCGCCGTGGCGCTCACGAAGGAACGGCCACGGACCAAGGGCGCGCGGCTAACACAGATGAGGCGCGGGAGGCAACATGATTAGGGATTGCGGCGGGCGCGCAAAAAGCGCCCTTCAATCCCTTGCATGTTGATCGACATGCTTCTATTGGGCGCCCTCCGGTCGGGACGTAGCGCAGCCTGGTAGCGCATCACACTGGGGGTGTGGGGGTCGGAGGTTCGAATCCTCTCGTCCCGACCAAGATTTCAATGACTTAGCCAATATTTTTACCCCGCCGGGGGCCGCCAAATTCGCTCTGGTGGTGCGCTGGTGGTGCAAATTTAATCTTGGCGATGGCCACGCAGTGCATCTCAACGCCTCGACATCGCACGCGTCCGGCACCCTTCCGATTGAAGATTCGCCTCACTCTGCTTATGCCAGCCGATAGATGCGAGAGCAGTTGCCTCTTCGCCCCGCCGAGTTCGTCAAAATTCGGGATGGCTATATTGCGTTTCTGAAACGACCAGCAGGAACGACCTTGACCGCCATCATCCCGACAAGTGTGCTCGGCGCGATGGCATCGGCGGCGAAGCGCGGACGCAAACGTCGCAACGGACTCCATTTAGCGCAATTGGCCTCGGTAGTCGTCGTATTGCTAGCTGTGGTACTGATCGCTTCTCAGGATCGGATCGCACACGGCGGCGGTTTGGTCCTGCTTTTTGCTGGAGGCTGCACCTTCATATGGGCGCGCAAACGCGCCAAGGTGCGCGATGAACCGGAAATCGAGGAAATGCTCACCGAGCCGGATGAAACGCTGGCGCGTAATCTGCGGGCGCTTGACGACTTTCGAAAACAGATCGCCAGTGGCGACATCCCATGCATCGAGCGATTTCCCGATGGGAACCTTAAGCCCGTTACGAAGAGCGCCCTTCGCGCATTTCTTGCTGATCATGGCACGCTTCTCATTGTCAGCCGGGATCAAAACCTTTGGCAATGCATCCCGCACCGTCCAATTCCCATGAGCGAATTGCTGGTCAAGCTGGGCGGTCGCGTTGCCCCTGCCCTCGTCACCTCCAGAACATTGCTCGACACCGCCGACCGCGACTTATTCGACCGCCGCATAAAGTGGCTTCTTGCCCATTCCGAAGCAGACCCACGTGCAAACTCCTTCCGCGAGGCGATCCAGATCATCATAGCTTTGCGACGCCCCGAACTCGACCGACTGACGTTCGAACGAAAGAAGGAAATCCTTGGCAAAGAGAGGATTAGCGATAGCCGGATGGAGAAAATCCATGCTGGCGTCTATCCAGCCTTCAACAATTATCTGCGCCAATTGCCCATGCATGAATTCCCGTGAATGCGGAACTGAATAGCGTCCAGCGCCTCCCAAAGCCACGTCCTGCACTCCAAACAGTGGAAAGGACGCCTTCATGCCCCCTGATCGCAACCAACTTCTGACTGTCGTGGACGTGCTCAACGTCACCGGCTTCAAATCTCGGACCACCCTCTATCGCCGCGCCCGCAACGGTAGCTTTCCCAGTCCCTGCCACATTGGCTCTGGCAAGATTCGATGGCGATCCGGCGATGTCGAGGAATGGCTGAACAGCCTTCAGCCCCGCCGTTACTGAACCAAACCCCGGATACTGCCCGGCCTTAGCCTGATCGACGGGCGGTCCGGTCACCGCTGAATCTCCCAGCACAGATTCCATGCAATCGTGATTTCACGAAAGGATGACCCATGCCTTCAATCCGCAACTCCATTGATCGGCTGGCCGCGTGGCTGGCAGACCGATCCTATGTCACACTGCGCTTCACGGTTCACAAGCGGCTTGCGCCCATCGTGGAGCCGCTGATCGAGCGGCTGCTGCCCTTAGATGACGATGGCGAGACCTACCGTTGCTCGATCATTCAATGGACGCTGAACGAACGTCCCGTTCTGCATACTCATCGTGGCGTCGTATCGATCTTGCGGGTAGATGGCCCGTTGCAGGACGCGGGCCAAACCTGTTTCCCCCTGGGCGGGCTGCTCGAAGCCCCGCATGTTACCGCGCATCTTGATCCCATCGCTGCACATCGGCTCGATAGCCGGTTGCAGGACGCCATCGACCGGGTGATCCAGGACTGGATCGTCGAATACGGCCTTTACGATCATCCACGCCAGCGTCGGGAGATTGACCGCCCCAAGGCCGACCAAGAAGCCAAGGCCATGATCGCCGCTTGGGTATCAGACACTACCAACACCAGCCACGACGATGCGGGAAAATGCCTTTCCAGCTTCACTGCTGACACCCCGTGCGCAGCTTGCCGGGAAGGATCGCGCCATGCCTGATCCGGTCGTCCCTTCTGCAAAGTTGCAGGGCTGCGATGCTACGCATCGAGCCAACAATTCAGATACACACCTCACGCACGGGCGCATCCAGCTTTTCTGCGGGTTTGGCGGGATGCTGATAGCATCTCGCCAAAAGCGGCGGCGCGGAAACGGCACAATTCCACCATTTCGCGCGATGGCGAATAGCATCTCGCCGGGAGCGGCACGATGAGCGCCCGCGCCCAGACCGTGCGGCTCTCTCCGGCCCAGCACCGCACCCTTGCCAACTTCGCCAGACAACGCGGATTGAGCGAATATGCCATGCTCGCCCGCGTCGTGGACACGGGGCTTGCTGCCCTCGTTCACGGAACGGGCAGCACAATCGACACCCGCGAGATCGTGACCGAACTAGCATCGGTCGGCACGCGTATTTTCGATGTCGAGCGGATGCTGGACCGCGCGCTGTTCACCGCCTGCGCTGCCTATTGCTACGCCCGCAGCGCGGCGAGTGGTGCGCGCAAGAGCGACGCGATCCTCACCGAGGAGATCACGGCCGCCTACAATCGCCAGCGGGGCCTTGCGCGGGAGAGCCGGCCGTGACCCGCCCCGACGATCGCCGCAACCATGCCGATGCCCTGCGCAAGCATCATCTCAGCACCCAAGGCGCGCGCCTCAAACGGCACGCCATCGTCATGCTGGCCTCCGTTGCCCTCGGCGGAGTGGGATTGCCCAACATTATGCTGGGCCGGGACGTGATGCTCGCCACCGGCACCTATTACTGGGCAAGGACCAAGCTCTGGGCCGTGTCCGGCTGGGAGGCCGATACTGGGGTAGACGTCCATTATCCCGACCATGTCGAAGAAGGGCGATCGGCACGTCAGATCATAGCGCATCCCTATTTCCGGCGGCGCGTCGATCTTGTCTGGTCCTATGCCAGATTGGGTAGCGCGTTAGGCTTTGGCGGATGGTTTGCAGCCCTGATTGCCCTGCGCGGCGCGATGGCGCGGCGACGCGAGCGCCTGCTCGCCGATCGATGGATCGGAGGAACGCGGGTGGTAGACGAGAAACAGCTGGCCAAATTGACCGGCAGGAAAGCCGACGTCCGCACACTGTCCATCGGCAAAGTGGGTATACCAGCCCGGCTGGAAACCAGGCACGTGGCGATGATCGGTACGACAGGCAGCGGTAAGACCACAGCCTTGCGTCAGTTGCTTGACGGCATCGAAGCACGGGGCGAAGCAGCCCTGGTCTATGACACCAGCGGCGAGTTCATCGCGCACTATTATAATCCAGCGCGCGGCGACATCATCCTCAATCCGTTCGATGCCCGTTGCGCCTTTTGGTCGCCCTTCGCCGAGATCGCACATCCCGCTGATGCCGACCGCATCGCACACCAGCTTATCACCGAGACGGGCCAGCATGATAGCGACGTGTGGCTCGACACCAGCCGCATTCTTGTCGCCAATATGATCCGAGCTTTGTGGCAGGAGAACAAGCGCACGCTGCCCGACCTACTCCATGCCCTAAAGAACCGGCCGAAAGACGACCTTAAGGAATGGCTGGCCACCAGCTCATCGGCACGGACCTTCGCGGACGATGCCGACCGGGCGACCGGCAGCGTGCTGTTCATGTTGGCCAAGGCAGCGGACCTGATCCAGTTCCTACGCGCCGAAGACGACAAGTCCAAACCCTTCGCCTTCCGCACCTTCATTGAAAAGCTGGACCAGCATCCTGGTGCGCGGCCCTGGATATTCGTGCCAAGGAAGGAGGACTATTTCGAGGCATCGAAGCCCCTTCTCGCCTGCTGGCTGGAATGTGCCGCCAGCGCCATGCTGGGCCTGCACCCTTCCGAAGACCGGCGCATCTGGTTCGTGCTGGACGAACTGGCCGACCTGCCCCGCGTTGATAATCTGGCGCGGCTGCTGCCCGAGGGTCGCAAGTTCGGCGCGGCAGTGGTGCTGACCTTTCAGGCGCTGGGGCAGATGCAGCACCGCTATGGGCCTCAGATTGCGGAATCCATGCTGGGCTGCTGCAACACCAAGCTGTTCCTGCAAACCATCGACAGCGACACCCGCCAATGGGCCAGCCAAACGATCGGCGATTGCGAAATGGAGATCCGGACCAAAACCGACATGCTCGGAGACGGCGATGAGGGCCACCGCATCAATCTGGGCAGAATGCGTGAGGTGCGGCCTGCCGTCATGGAGAGCCAGCTACGCCTTGCGCGGCACGAGGGCTATCTGTTGCTGCCCGACGGCTTGCCGGTGGCGAAGATCAGGCTGACCGCCGATCACATTGCGCGGCGCGGTACCCCCCGCCAGCAGGGATTCATCGCTGCCGATCCGGCGACCATGCTCTGGGGACAGGCCGCGCGAGCCGCGCCGCCACCACCAGCGCCCTCGTCGTCGCCATCCACGAAGCCCGACAGTCAGGGGCCGGTGTGATGGTGGCGTCGGTATCGGCGCTGACCAGTTCGGCGCAGGCCAGCAGCTATTATGAAGTCGACGACTATTATGCCGAGGGCGGGCTATCGCCGTCCCAATGGCAGGGCAAAGGCGCAGAGGCGCTAGGCCTGACCGGGGAGGTGGACCGCGATCAGTTCCGCGCCTTGCTCGACGGCAGGATCGACGATCAGCAGCTTGGTACTGTTCGGGACGGGCAGGTGGAGCATAGGCCCGGATGGGACGTGACCTTGAGCGCCCCCAAGTCCGTGTCGATCATGGCGGAGGTCGCGGGCGACCGGCGGCTGATCGAGGCGCATGGGCAAGCCGTGAAAACCGCCATGGCCCATGTCGAACGGCATATGGCCGCCACCCGTATACGCGACGGCGGCAACGTCACCCGCGAGGCGACCGGCAATCTGGTCGTCGCCAGCTTCCAGCACGGCACCAGTCGCGCGCACGACCCACAGCTTCATACACACAATGTCATCATGAACGCGACGCAGGGTGAGGACGGTGCCTGGCGTAGCCTTGAGCCGCGCGCGATCTATCAGCTTCAGAAGCAGATCGGCGCGATCTACCGACAAGAACTGGCGATGAAGGTTCGCGAACTCGGCTATGAGATAGAGGCAGGTAAGGAGTCCATGTTCGAGATCAGGGGTGTCTCCACCGAAGTCATCGAGGCCTTCAGCACCCGCAGCGCCGAGATCGAGGCGGCACTAGCGGAGCGCGGCACGTCCCGCGAGGCGGCCAGCGCGATCGAGAAACAGGTTGCCACGCTCGACACACGCGAGGCCAAGGTTGCCGCCGATCATGCGGGGCTTGTCGCGGAGTGGCGCGAGACTGCGGTCAAAGCGGGGTTCGGGGCGGAGGCAAGGTTGGCGATGGTCAGGCACGCAGAAGCCAAGGCCGCCGATCTGGCCTATCGCGCCGCCATCGACATGCAGGGCAACGGGGCCGCAGCCCGCGCCGTCGCCTATGCTGCCGACAAGTTGGGCGAACGGCAGTCGGTATTCTCTGCCGCAGCCTTACAGGAGGAAGCCGGGCGGATCGGGTTGGGCAAGATCGGTTACGCCCAGATCGGAACTGCCATCGAGACGGCGACGAAACAGGGCGAGTTGATTGACCGTATCCATATTGATCGGCGCGGAGCGGCGTTTGCCGGGTTCACCACGCGCCAGAATGTTGAGACCGAAGCCAGAATGCTGCGGATCGAGTCCGAGGGGCGTGGCATGTTTGCCCCCATCGCATCACCGCTTGCCGCCGCCAAGGCTGTTGCCGGCGCAGCGGCGCAGGCCGAGCGCGCGGGCCATAGCTGGAATACCGATCAGCGCGTCGCTACCGAGCAGCTTCTGACCAGCCGCAACCGGATCACCGCCGTTCAGGGCTATGCCGGCACCGCCAAGACCACAACCGTGCTGGCGACCTTCGCCCGCGAGGCCGAGGCGCGCGGGACTGCGGTGACGGCCCTGGCTCCGACTGCTTCGGCGGCGATGGTGCTGGGCGAAGCGCTGGGCACGCGCGGCGATACCGTCGCTCGGCACCTGCTGTCGCCAGAGCGTGGCGATCCCACCCGGCCCGCCGCGTGGATCGTGGACGAGGCGTCGCTGTTGTCAGCGCGCGATACCACGCGGCTGTTCGATCTGGCGATGAAGCATAATGCCCGCATCGTGCTGGTCGGCGACGTGAAGCAACTGGGGTCTGTCGAGGCGGGTGCGGCCTTTGCCCAGTTGCAGGGCGCTGGTATGGAAACCACCAGGCTGGCCGAGATCGTCCGGCAGACCAACCTCGCCACCAAGGAGGCCGTGCTGGCGTCGATCGAGGGGGATGCCAGGAAGGCGCTGGCCGCGCTGGACCGGGGTGGTGGGCAGATCATCGAGAGTGCTGAACGCTCGACACGCTTCGCTGCCATTGCCGAGCGGTATGCGGCGCTGGACAAGGCAGAGCGTGCCAGCACCATGGTGATCGAGCCATCGCGTGAGGGACGCGATGCGCTGACCGCCGACATTCGCGCGGCGCTCACCCGGTCGGGGGCGCTGACCGGGCCTGCCGTCACCGTGGAAGCCCTCGTCAACAAGGGGCTGACACGCGTGGAGGCGCGCGATCCCTTGAGTTACGACATGGGCGATGTGATCCGCTTCACCCGCGACTATGCCGACAAGGGCGTGGTGCGGGGTGCAGCCTATCGCGTCGAGAGCATCGACCCAGTCAGGGCCGCCATCGCGCTCAAGGCGGAAGATGGACGCGAGGTGGACTGGCGGTTGCGGCAATGGGGTGCGGGGCATGCCCAGGCGTTTGCGCCGCAGCCGATAGACCTGAAAACGGGCGACAGTATCCGCTTCGCCCGCAACGACCGCGAGGCTGGCCGGATCAACGGCGAGCGCGGCGAGGTGATCACTCTGGACCAGCAGGCCCGCACGGTCACAATCCAGACTCAGAGCGGCAAAACCGAAACGCTCCGTCTTGATACCACGCGCGACCGGCATATCGCCCATGCCTATGTGGATACCGCCTTTGCTGCGCAGGGCCGCACCGCCGATCATGTGATGATCCATGCCGACAGCAAGGCGGCCAACCTTGTCGATCAGAAGTCCTTTTATGTGGGGATTTCCCGGGCGAAGGAATCCGTAACCATCTTTACTAACGATCGTGGCAAGCTGGTTGCCGCGATTGGTGAACGGGCTGGGCAGGTGCAGGCTGCTATCATTCAGGCTGCGGCCTCGGGGCTGGCGGCGGGAAACACGAAAGGAGCTGGTCTGGGATGAGGCTTGGCTTACGCCCACAAGCCTAACGGGACGGGGGATCATCTGACTTATCCCGCTTTTCTAACCGGCATTTGTTTGTCTGCCTTCATCGTAAAGGAATGACCGATGCGTTGGACACTCCGGAACGGCGGGTTCCGGAGATGAGATTGGCGGAAACGGTCGTTCCTTCAGCCAGTTGGCTACCCGCTTTGGGAGCAGAGCGTCGCCCCGCATGATAATTTCGACGCATTATCAAGACGCCAAGTGCCAAGGTGAATCGTTGTCGCTACCGATGCGGTTGCGAACGGATCATATTGAGGAAATGCGCACAACAGCTTATCAAACCGCCACAGGAACAGTCGGTTTAATTTGAACACGGTTCAGCACCTGCGTGTAAACTTCTGCTTCGCCAGGCATTTCGAGTGTCGTTACAATAGCGAAATTTGCGGCCATGTCGCCATCGTCGACCTCACGCTGCACATCGATATCGAAGAAGCCCGCCGCTGCAATTGCAGCTGCCTTTTCGCCATCCCACCTTCGATGGACGACAGTTCCCTTGTGCGCCTGCTTCGGGTCCGGTTGGATGCCGCTGGCCTTGAGGCCCGCCGCACCAAGCTGGTTGGGCTCAACGATCTTCATCCGGACTGAGCGGTAGGCAACCGCACCCGGGCGCGGCGGCGAGAACCAAGCGAGTGTCGCCGAGAGACCGTGCGGCTGCGCCTTCGCCGACATCGTTGCGGGCCAAGGTACGCGAAAACGCATACCCTGATCCGAAGCAAGCGCCCCCACCGCCCAGAGGGTGGCTCTGTCATCAGCGCAATTGATGATGAGTTCTGGATTATAGGCCCCGAACCCGAGATAGCGACGAACATTATCTTTCTGGCGATAACTGTATTTGCCCTCAGGCGGTCCTAGCACCTCGACCAGAAGGTCACGCGCATCCGTCCATCGAGCGCCGTGGACGAGCAGGGCCTTAAGCAGGCAAGCTCGTTGTGCGCTCGGGATCGCCCCGAAATCGGGATATGCTGCCTCGAGAGCTTCGTGCGCGCGCGCAGCGACGCCGGTAGCGAGCGCAGCCGCGACACTCGTTCCAATCGATCTCGCGGTGACGTTGGGTCCGAGCGATGTCGCCGATGGCGGCGCGGCGACAGCAATCCCGCCAAAGGCGGCTGCGTTGGTCGTGAGCGGCTGGAGGCGGTGGTCATCGCCCTGCGGCCAAACCATCACGTGATGGCGTCCACCGGGCGCGAGGATGTCGGGCTTGGTTGCACCATTATGCCCCGGCCCCAAACCACTCGAGACAGTGCACAGGCCGGTATCCTCCCAGATGTTGCAATAGGAAGCCGGCAAAGCGTGCGGATAGGCGAACTGGTCAGCGTGGAGCGCGCCTACCGTGATCGCGTTCATCGACTCCGCCGGCGCAAGGATGCGCCGCGACGCCATTTGCGCAGCGCTCGCCTTAAGTGCGACACGCACCTTCTCCGGGGCGGTCAGCGCTTCGAACTGGCCAGCGGTCATCGCCGCAGTCTCGAGCGGCGCGTCATGATTGCCTGCGCTGATGATGAACAAGATTCCGTAGGTGCTGGCGAGATGGTCGACGACCCGTGCCCAGCCTGACAGCCGGCCGGCGAACGGCTTGTTCGGGTCTCCAAGCGACGCGTTGATGATGAGCACGTGGCGCGCAGTCGGGGCATCGCCGGTGCGCATTGCCAGGATCGCGCGCTCGAACATGTCGGCAGGCAGTAAGTCGGGGAAGCGCTCGGGCTGGTTCGCGTCGGCGGTCGCGTAGAGCATGTTGACAAAATGAACGCGGCGCTCGAGCGGGCGATCCCATACGCCGTTGATATCGCCATGGATGACGGCCGAGGCCATCGCCGTCCCGTGCTTGCGCGCGCCGACCGCCAAGCCATCGAGGCCGAACAGGTCATCGATGCTGAGCGTCCCAGCGAGGCGGGGGTGCGCCGACAAGGGTACCGCGTCGAAGATCGCCGCGATCGGATCACCGGCAAGCACTGGCGCGCCGCCGTCCGGCAGGCCAGCGACCTCCTCGGACGGCGTGATCTGGAAGATGCTCTGCGGCCGGATCTGGAGTATCGATTCGCGACCGGCAAGACCGGCCGGGTTGCGCGCAACCACGGCTTGCAGCGCCGCTGCCGGAATATCGGCGAGCAAGGCATGATAGCCGGCGCCGGCGATGCGCGAACGCGAGACGATGGTGCCGCCTACGGCCAGAATGCCGGCGCGTGCGTCGGCCTCGATTGGGTCGCTATCGCGCCGAAAGACGAGCTCGACCTCGACCCGTGCCGCTGGCGCGCCGCGCGCGAGCTCTTCGCTCAGCACGCCGAGATCTTCTGGGGTGACGCGGTCATGCGGACCCCAGGGCCGGATATCGCGGAGCTGCGAGAGCATCGTCTTCCACGCGCTGAAGCGCGGCGGGACAGTGCCATTATTCTGCCAGCCGCGCCACAAAGTGACGATGTTGCGCAGCGCCGCCTCGCTCGGAACCATCAGATAGACTGCTGGGCTCTTGTCGAGATCGTCCTCGTCGAGATCCTCGACGCCCAGGAACTCCAGTCCGGGTACGAGCCGCACCGCTTCGGTGAACTGCATCACTCCGCCGGTCAGCTCGAAGACGAGCAGGCGCTCAGGCGCGAGCGCTGCCGGATCGGCGCGCAGCTGGAGCATCGGAGTGTTGTCGTCGAGCTGGGCAGCGAGTCCGGCGAGCTTCTGGCCCGCAGGTGTCTGGGCTTGGTCGGCCGGTTCGAACTTACGGGAGCGGCCGAACCCTCCCCCGGTCCTTCTTGGAATCGCTGCGGGAGCGCCGAGGCGCAGGAGCGGTTGTTTCGGGGGCAGTGCCATCGCTCTCCGGTCTTATGCGGGTTTTCCAGAGACGCAGCTCCTGAGCGAGGACGCTCTTCAGTGTCTCGGCCCCCTGGGACAATATGTGTCGCCGCCGGATATTCTGGCAGAATTCGAAGATGTCGGCAAAACTAGATGCGCCCATTTGGGCGGCAACCGCAGTTGCTGTCATTCCGGCCGGCTCCGGCCACACCTCGAAAAACCGTTCGATCAGTACCGCGGCAGATTCGCGCGATGGGTGTGGCATGTCGATCCGCAGCTGGAAACGCCGCCACACCGCGCGGTCGAGCAGCTCGGCATGGTTGGTCGCCGCGACGACCACGACATAGCTCGGAAGCTGGTCGAGCTGCATGAGCAGGAAAGAGACGACGCGCTTGATCTCGCCCGTCTCGTGGATGTCGCCGCGTTCCTTACCGACCGCGTCGAACTCATCAAAGAACAGGACGCATGGCGTCGCCCGCACATATTCAAACAGGCGGGCGAGCCGCGCATTCGTTTCGCCGAGATATGCGCCAACCAGCGCATCGTAGCGGACTGTGAGCAACGGCACCGCGATCGCCTCGGCGACGGCCTCGGCGAGCGAAGTCTTGCCGTTGCCGGGCGGGCCCGACAGCAAGATGCGATGGCGCGGCTGCATACCTTGCGCGCGCAGCAGGTCGGCACGGTGCTGCTCTTCCACCAGCTGGCGAGTGAGCCGCTCGGCCGGGAGCGTCAGGATGAGGCTGTCCAGCGCGACGCGCGGCTCCGATTCGATTACGAAGTCGCGACCCGGTGCGCCGGTCCGCCGCAATTCGCTCGACGCAGTGACCGGCACCGAGGCCAGGGCGCGGTGAAGCTTGTCGGCCAGGATATGGTGGCTTTTGGCGCGTTCGTCGGCGACGAGCGCCTCGACGGTGGTGGTCAATGTCGAACGGTCGCCAGAAGCTCCTGCCTTTACCAACGAAACAAGGAGATCACTTCTAGCCATCGATCAACCACACCACCCCTTCGCCTGCGGGCGAAGAGTAACATGCTGTCAGCTTCCTGTGAATCCCTGTCGGTTCCAAAAGCATAACAGCTTGCCAGCCGCGCCTTCGTCGGGGCGATTACGGCTCCGGCGCGGCCTAGTCGAGCTCGATCACTGTACCAGAGCTATAGGGCTGGAATTCGGGCAACATGGACAGGATCGAGCCATCGGGCTGCAGGAATTCGTGATTCGCGCCCGGGATCAGCTCGGGATCGAGCGGGATGCGGGCGTTGGGATTGTGGAGGATCACCATCCCCTCGACCCATTTCTCGGCATAGCCGGGCGCATGGACATCGCGCGAGAACGGCAATGGCCCGGGACCATCGGGATCAATTTCGCCGCGGCGGATGCCACTATGCGTCATCTTGATTCGGCGATCGCCGAAGCCTGCGACAAACCCCATGCGATTGAATTTCGGGATCGTCCCGATGGGATTGAGCATGACGGCGCTCACATTCTCCGATTCGGGCAGCCCGAAGAAATGCGACGGCTCGTGCGACCGTCGGTAGACGTGCTTGTGGAGCCGTTCGATGCGTCGCTTGCCATCGACGATCGAATGGCGAACGCCGAACACATATTCGGTCGCCGGCATGATGATGCGCGACATCGCCTGCGGCGCATGGAAATCCTGGAGCGCGATAAGGAAGGGGATGTCCTCGACACCCGGTACCGTCCAGTAGCGGGTCTTGTGGTAGAGCTTGCGCGTCAGCGCGCGGGCGAGCTTGATGGGAACATAATTCTCGATGTATGCGCGCGCTTCGGCGAGGTTAGCGGGCTTTGGCACGCTGCCTTGCTGTGGCGGATTAACTGTTGTCGCCTCGATGGCGAGCCGTCCGCTCGGGCCGGTCAGCAGCAGATCGGGGACAGCGGCACCCTCCTCACGCGCGAAGCCGAGCTCGGTGAAGGTGGCGAACAGATAGAGCTCCCACACCCGCGGATCGAACCCGCCGGTCTGGAACTGCTCGATGAAATTGCCGTCGGCATCCTCGTAGAAGCGCATCATCGCCTGGATCAACTCGCGCGCCGGAGCGTAGCGCGGTTCCTCGAGCAGGATGCGGAAGGTCGGGTTGAGGCGCGCCTCGGGAACGATCGGCGCGAAGAAATCGACGGGCGCGCCGGCCTCATCGCCCTGATGATAGCTCTGGTCGGGTTCCGCCGCATGCGCGGCCATGGCGGTGTCGAGCGACGCCCGCGCCTGCGCGAAGCTCGCAAGCGACGCTTCGACAGCAATCCCACGGAAGCGCAGCCGGCGGTCGCGGCCCAGTAGCACCCAGCCATAATCGCGGTCGATGCGGTCCCAGGTTACGACGCCGATCAGTCGCTCATCGGCCGTCGCGAACCACGCCGCTTCCTGCAACAGCGTGACGAGGTCCGGCCGCCGGGTGTAGCCGGCGAGCGCTTCGAAGCGCTGCTCGGAGAGCTCTTTCACGCGCCCGCATGCCCAGCTAATGCAGTCACGGGCTGCCAAGCCCGTATGCCGGCTTCGGCGGTCGCGATCATCTCCGCGATCGGGTCTCCCGGCAGGTCGTTGCCGCGCGCGCGGCCGGGACCGACGCGTTCGATGCAGGCGAAGAAATGATCGCTAATCGTGCGCGCGTCCCGCTTGGACCACCAAGCAGCGAGCGCTTCGCCTAAGCTCGACTGATCCTCGTTCGGCTCCGGGCCAAGCAGCAGCAACGGCGCGGCCTCGGCGAGCGCGCGGTCGCACGTTGCCAAGATGTAGCGTTTGCCGGTGCGTTCGCCGGCCGGGATGAGCCGGACGAACTCGCTGAGATAGGTGATGTCCCATGCCGTGTTGCGGGCGCCGGCGACGGCTTTTTCGCGATCGGGCGACTTCACATGCTTGATCATGCCGCCGCGAACACTGTGAGTCGAAAAACAACGGGCGGCGAAGATGACCGCCGGACCCGCCAAGATGAAGTCGTCGATCATCCAGTCGAGTAGCGCGATCACGCGTTCGACCGGGCGCAGCGAGGTCCGCGCCAGCTCCGCGATCTTCATGGCAACGATGTAATTGCGATCCCAGCGGTTCGGCGGATAGGCGAGGTCGTGGGTCTCCAACGCTTCGGCATGGCCGAGGTCGACATTTCGGGAGCGACCCAAGGCAAGGTCGATCCATGGCCACGCGTTGCCACGATCGGCGGCGCGAAACCAGGTCAGCTCGTGGTGCGCTGTATGATTTCCGTCGCGATGCGCGAGCTCGTGGAAGGCGATACCGGGATTAATGTCGAGGTTCATCGCCTGGGCGAACGCCATCAGCTGGATCGCGACTTGAGTGACAGGGTCGTCGAGCGGGTAGTTTTCCTGCGTCGCGACGCGCGCCATTCGCGAAGCGATGTTGCGATCCGGGATCAGGATCGTCGAGAGATTTTCGATCTTCTCTGAGAAGACAAGCGCGCTGACGTCCAGAAATCCGATGGGTGCCGGGATATAGCCGGGTACGAGAGCACCGGAAGCGAGAAGCCGGCCACCGAGTTCTTGCACGTCCTTAAGCGGAAAATCGGGGTCGAGGAACAGGATTACTTCTTCCGACATGCGACTCTGCTCAGGATCAATGGCGTGGCGTGCATGATGCTTCTTGATCGTAATGGACGCCGTCCGGCAGACCCGCGATTCGCGCGTTTGATCGCCCGCACGCCACCATAATAGCTTTCCGCAATTTTGCGACTTTGCACCTTAGGTATCAAGAAAGTCCCAACGTCGGTCTATAGCTGTCAGCGACGGCCGGATGAACGAAGGGCAGGTGTCAGGGAGTCGTTTTGCACGGTCGAATGTCGGCTTTGTCGGCGGGACCACGCGCCAGCTCCAGGCCTTGATCGAAGCGATACTCGCAGAGGAACGCGCCGCGGCGATCCAGCACAGTTTTCGCTGATTTCGGATTGAGCCGATCAATTCAGGCTGCCTCGAGCTTCTGCATTCCCATCAGACCGTCCTCGACAAGGCGGTCGATCAGGTCGAGCGCGCGGGTTCGGCGCAGGGGGTGGTCGATGTTCGAGGCATAGAGCTTAAGCGCCAGCTCGCCTATCTCGTGCAATTCATAGGCCCGGGGATCATTATTTCCTTCGGTGCGCGCCTTGAGTGTATCCTCGAGTAGCCTGAGCACGAGCTCGTCGAGCCCGGGCGGCGCGTGTTCCAGCCGGTGTAGGAAATAGGTCCGGTCGGTTTCGAAATATCGGGACGCGACATAAGCTTCGAACAGCTCCGCATGCGAGGCGATGTCCGAAGTCCTCATGCGCCGGAAACAGTCACTCGCTTCGTGCCGTACCGTCTCATCCTCGTCGTCGAACAAGCGAATGAGCCAATCGGTGCAGGTTGTGCCGAAACGGACGGATTCGAAATTCGCGGCTGCAACGGCGGCGGCCGCAGAGCGATAGTCAGCGCCGGATTCCAGCAGATTCTCGGCGAGCGGCAGCCATTCGGGATCGTCCAGGCTATGCTGGAAAACCGCCAAGGCAGCAAAGCCACGCGCGAGCGGGTCCTGATTGATCAGGTAGAGATTGATCAGCTCGGCGAAGCTGGCGATGTCCAAGTCCGCGACCCACCCGACGATCTGCTGGCCGTTATTTGTGTAGAAAGCTTCCGGACACGCGCGCACGATGCGTAGCGCCCAGTCGATACCGTGTTTCCCCTCATGCTTGAGTGCGCTCATCAGCAGCCCGCTGAGCGACGAATGGACATGGGCGGCGGCCGGGACGCCGATAATTGGATCAAGGATCGGCCGATATTTCTCAAACGTCTCCTTCGAGCTCCAGCACATGCCGCCGAGCATTTCCAATGCCGAGCCTCGCGCCGAATTTATCGCCTTGCCGTTCAAGTCGCTGCCCAACGTGAAGGCGCGCTTCCAGTCGGGTTCCTTGGCGCGTTCGCCATCCTTGATGTCGCCGATGCCAGTACTATCGTCATCGCCGGTGGCGACCGTCAACAGCAAGCTCTCGGCACGTGGCCCGAGTGCCCCAGTGCAAGCTCGGATCATCCAGATCAGCGAGCGGTCGTCCGGCCTGGCCGCGGGGTTGGCATCCACGATTGCGAGCACGCGCTCGATTATGTCGGTATCAGGCTTAGTCTCGGCGATCCCGGCGATGATCCCCCAAGCGAAATCCTGATATGTGTCTTCTGGAAACCGCGCGAGCAACGCGAGGAACCGCTCGGGCGCTTCCTTCGCGCGCTCCTTCAATTCGCGCGACAACTCCATTGCGCCGCCAGTGAGGCCATCGCCACGCCACCGCATTTCTTCTCGCGGCCGGCTGAACTTGCGGATCGCGGTCAGCCAGGCATCATCGTTCATGAACTTGGTGCGCTCGCTGGCGATCGGTGAGCGTACCATGCCCCCGCGAATGCCGTCGGGCTGTTCGGGCCTTTGGCCACGGAATTTGCGCTCGAGTTCGGCGAGCCGCTTTGCCGCGCGTGGCGATAGCTGGTTCGCTCCGATCTGCAGCAGTACGGACCATTCTCGCTTACCCGACTCATTGAGGCAATAACTCGCATAACCCCGGGTTTGGTACGGCGGCTGGGGCTCGTCGGTATCACTCTCCGCACGCGCAAGGGCGCGCTTGGCACAGGCGATCTCGGGTCGGAGCGCGAGGATCGCGGCTTCCGCCCGCGCCCGCTCAGTCTCAGTTAGCCATGGCATGGCCGAAGCGATCGCGAGGCCCGCCGAATGCCCGTCAGCGCTGTACCAACCTGCCTTGAACAAGCCGGGATTGTCGAATTGCTCGACCAGCAGATCCCGCAAACCTTGCGCGTTTGTCGCAACGGTTTCGAGCAGCAGATGGAGGCTGGTGATATGAGCCTCGGGTCGCAGGTCACGGAGCAGTCGCATGACCGCTTGTGGGTCGCTGCGCGCGACTTCCGCGAGAGCGGCGCGCACGATGTCGAGAAGATCGACCGATCGCACATCAGTCCGGTCCCAGCGCCGCCAATACCAGATAGCGTCCTCGGCGGGTAGCTCCTCATCCTTGCGCGCGCGTTCCATCGCCAGGCGCATGAAGGGCAGAAGTTGCTCCAGAAGCGCGAGCGGCGCGGCCTTGGCGAGCTCACTCAGCCAGTGCATCGCTGACCCGCCATCTTCATAGCGACGCTTGAACGGGTGCCCTTCGGGATTGAGGCGAAACCAGCGCCCTAGCTGCGCGCCGAAGATCCGCGCCGCCTCTTGGGGAGCGGTCTTGATCCACGACGCGTAATAATCGTCCCAATCATTGCCGCCATTCTCCCAATCCTCAGGAACCGAGTGGTTGAGTGCGGTGATGAGGCTGTCAGCGAGCGGCCGAGCATCGGCCTTAGGGTCGATGAACCGCAGCGTCCCGAACACGTCGCGCACGTGATCGGGACGGCGTTCAAGAAAATCGTTGATCAGCGCCGCGACCTCGAGCGACGCCACCGAGCGCAGAAAACCGAGCGCCCAGCTGAGATCGTCACCGTCGCTGGCGAGCCAGACTTCGAGCACGCCGTGGGTACGCAACAAATCGAACCACGGTCGGCGCTCGAAAATGACGTGCCCCGCCTTGCGCGGCAGTCCGTCACACGCGGCATAGCGAGCGACCAATTCCCATTCGCCAAGCGTTGGGTCCGCAACTGTGGCGAGCCACCGCACGATCGTCTCGCGGATATGCGGCCGAACGCGCGCATCGCTCAGGATCGCTTGCAAGTCGGTGAGATAGCGGGCGGGCTCGAGCTCGCGTTCGAATGCGAGGATCTGCCGCGCTTGGGTTCGGCGAAACAGCGTTTGTTCGCTTGCCAGCAGGAAGTCGATCAGCGGCTTGCGCTCCTGCACGAACGTCCGCGCATGGAGATAGTCGAACAGCGATTCGTGGATGAAGCCAACCCGATGGCCTCGCACCACTATCAGCCCGGCGCGCTGGAGTAGATCGAGCGATCCGGCGAATGGGTCCAGCGCCGCCACGGGTGCAATCAGCTCCTGGCGCTCGCTCATCGCCGTGGCGAGCGCGGTCAGCGGCGAATAGACGCTCCAGCCCGGGCGGAAGTCGCGCTGGATTTCCTGATCACGCGTTTGGAGCAGGCGTCCGTAAAGCTCGGAAAGATGCTCAACGCGACGCAAGTCGCTGATCCCGCTTTGCGCGAGCGTTGCCGCGAGCGTCAGTCCAATCGGCAGTACAAGCAGCGCCATCAGCCGGGCATTGCTGGCGTCATGGAAGATACCGAGCCGGGTGAGCACCGGATCGATCTCGGTGCGCGCGAACGGCCCGACATCGACGCGAACATTGCCTTGGGTCGCGGCGATATCGCGATAGCCGTGGTCGTTCTCGAGATCGAAGCTGCGGCACGCAAAGATCAGCTGGACGCGCGGATAGAGCGCGGCCTTGCGGACCAGGTCAAGCACGACGCGGCGTAGCTGGGCGGTTCGGCCCGACACTTCGGTAAGCGGGGTCTGACGGCCGCCTTGCGCCGCTCCCGATCGCCGGGATGATTGCCGCTCTTTGAGCGGAGTGGCGGG
>NZ_JBANRK010000013.1:0-93097 GCF_037860795.1 Sphingobium mellinum
GCATATCATCCGCGCTCATCTTCAATGGCCTGCTTTTACTCCGCCATCATGGCCTGGAATCCGACCGCCGTTGACAGATATTGCATCAGCGCCAGGCCGTAGCTGATGAAATTCAACTGATAGCGCAGTGACGCGCCCTGGATATTGTCGATGCGGGTGAAGCCCTCGAACGTGCCGACCGGCTGCAGCGCCAGATCAAAGACGTGACGCGCCCCGCGCAAGGCTTGCAAGTCCAGTTCGGGCAGGCTCTTCGAGAGTGCGCGCCCAGCCTCCGCCTGCCGCCGCTCCTGCCGCACGACCGCTGTCGGCATATAGGCTTGCCGCCGCTCCTTCGCCGCGGCCGCCAGCCTCGTGTCAGCCCGCCATTGCCGATATTCCTTGATGCAAAAGGCGACCACAAGGGCGACCACCGCAAGCCGGCCGTAAGGGCTGAGGGGCTCATCGGCTACCGCACCGGCAATCGCTGCCGAGACAAACCAGGCCGCGAGCGGCAACGCGAGCAGGCCGGTCAGCCCCCAAACCAGCAGAAAGATCCGGAAAAGGAACAAGCTGATGGCGAAGCCCAATATGCCCCATCCCCCGATCGCCAGCAGACCGCCCCCCGGAAGCCAGAGGCTCCAGCCCAGCGCCTGAAGAGCGTAGCTGCTGCGCACTATTCCAAAAAGCGACAGGAGGGTAGGAGCAGCGCCAATCAGGCATAGTAGACCATAAACGAACACGGTTCGTTGCCGGAGCCAACGCGTGACGGGACCGACATGATCAGCTACCTTCTCCAAGGCGGGGACGTCATGTCTTGTGGACCACGAGGTTGGCGTTGCGCCGCCCCGAAGAGCTATATCGCTAGCCATAGGCTCCTCCTATCATATTTTCACGAGTGTTTTGCACGCGCATAGAGCAGCGGTCCATAATCTAGCGTGCAAACAGTTGCGGCAGTTCGGCACACCGTTTGATTCACCACGCATGGATCATGGCTGGGCCATCCAAAAGGATGGTTCTTGAATGACGCGAAATGAAGATTCGGCAATCCGTCTGCTTAAAAGGCTTGTTTTGGTCGATCCGCCGAGCGTCCTTTCAGTAGCGTCGCAGGATGGCGGTGCGAATACGACTAATTCTCGATCCGTGTCCTCGAGAGGACGATCAACCGCCAGGATTTCATCATATTGATCTTCGCTCACGCCTGCCTCAGCCGCGTTTGCACGGTAATGAAAGACGCCGATGAACATTCACCGATGTCAAGCAGAAGAGGACTCGAAAGCGACCCATTCTGGCGCAGAAAACCGCCATTTCTTGAGAGGCACCATGAGGCGATACCCTCACCGATACCCTGGGACTTTTTATTGGAATGGTTCGAGTCCTAAAGGCTGCAGATCGTCAGCTTACATCGCCGATTCGTCGCCTCCTTGACCGACCCATACGATCGGGTGCTCGTTCTGGGCGATAAGAACATCTTTTATAAATCAAATAATGCTGATATTTGATCGATAGAAAGGGGCGTTATCGATCATGCGTTGGAACTGGCAGCAATCTGATTGGCCGAACTTCGCCTATGATGCGACGCGTTTGAGAAGCCGTGAGGATCAATTTCTGAAGGATGCGGGCATTCTGGTGGGCGTCATGGCCCATCTCGATGCCGAAGATCGCCAGACCCTCTCCATCGAACTCATGGCGCAGGAAGCCGTCGATAGCTCTGCAATCGAGGGGGAGATTCTCGATCGCGCGAGCGTACAGTCGTCCGTGGCGAAGCATCTAGGGATTAAGACCGACCACCGCCGCGCTAACGCTGCCGAGGCGGGCGCTGCAGAACTCATGGCGAACCTCTTCCGCAGCTATCGCGAGCCGATCAGCGATGCCATGCTGTTCCATTGGCATGCCTTGCTCCTGAACGGCAGGCGGGACCTCGCCGACATAGGCCGATATCGAACCCATGCCGATCCTATGCAGATCGTCTCGGGAGCCCTGCACGCGCCCAAGGTGCATTTCGAGGCTCCGCCATCGCAAGCGGTGCCAGGCGAGATGGACGCATTCATCGCCTGGTTCAACGATACCAGGCCGGCTGGCCCTTCACCGGTGAGCGCACTGACGCGAGCCGGGATTGCTCATCTATGGTTCGAGTCCATTCACCCCTTCGAAGATGGCAACGGGCGCCTCGGCCGCGCGATTGCGGAAAAAGCCTTGGCCCAGGGGCTTGATGCACCCGCGATCACGGCGCTTGCAGAGACCGTCCAGCGCCATCGCAAGGACTATTATACTCAGCTTCAGCGTGCGAGTTTGTCGAACAATATCGACGATTGGCTCGAATGGTTCTCCGACATCACGCTTGCGGCTCAACAGCGCACGCTGGATCGGGTTCATTTCCTCCTGGCCAAGGCCAAGCTGCTCGACCGCCTCCGCGGTCAGATCAACGCACGGCAAGAGAAGGCCCTGCTTCGCATGTTCGCCGAAGGACCGGATGGCTTCAGGGGTGGGTTGAGCGCGGCAAACTATCGAACGATCACCGACGCAGCCCCGGCGACGGCCACTCGCGATCTCGCGGAACTGGTTGAGTTGAAAGCTCTTCGCAAGCAAGGGGAACTGAAGCACACAAGATACTATTTGGACCTTGGCGAATGACCAATCGCCTCGCATGTCGGACATTCCCGGTCGGCGTCGAGGTGCTCGTCGGCTGCCGCCTGTTCATCAGGCGAGCAGGCATAAGTGGCCGCTTAGGGTGTGCGCGAAGTTGTTCCCTATTTTGACGTCTGTGATCGACCGCTTCCCCGCCGAATTTAGAGAGCAAAAGTCTTGGTTCCACGAGGATTTTGTAGCTCATCCGTATGTCCCTCGTCAGAACATTTGGCACAAGTCGCGGCGTAAATTAGCGGAGTGCGGGCCTCGTCTCAGGGTTGATGTTAGGCGGCGAGCTTGCGGTGTTGCAAGCGCCGATATTGGATGGTCTGTCGCTTGATCCTTTCGCGCTGTTTGATGATGGCGGGGGCTCTGCCGAAGTAGGCATCGGCGGGTGTGACGTTGTTCAGGCTCTCGTGGTAACGCTGGTTGTTGTAGTGCTCGACGAAGGCCTCGATCTGGGCCTCAAGGTCGCCGGGCAGGAAATAGTTCTCCAGCAGGATGCGGTTTTTCAGGGTCTGGTGCCAGCGTTCGATCTTGCCTTGGGTCTGGGGGTGCATCGGAGCGCCGCGCACATGGCTCGGCCTCTCGCCATTCGTGGACGAATAGGCCCGCAAGTTAGCCGATATGCTCGGTAGTCAGCGGATCGAAAGCCGCGTCCTTGCGCTTCCGGGCCGCCGCAACATTTGCTTCCCATTCGGCATTTGCGTCCCGCCAAATGTCCAGGGCGTCCCCTTCGGCAAGAGAAGCGGCCTTGAGGCTTCGCTTTAGCTCCTTCGGAGGCGTGGACCTGTCGGGCGGAATATTCAGGAACGGCAACAGCTCAGGCGGATAGGGCCGACGATAGGACAGCCGCCCGGTTTTCTTGTCTTTCAGGACGTGAGCCAAGAGCTGCCCCATAGCGCGAAATGTGCCCTTTCTTGTGCCGCTTTTTCAGCGATCAGGGCCATATTTTCGCAGAAATCCAAGGCTTTCATAACCTTAGAGCACAAATGGTGCCAGAAGAGGACTCGAAAACGGCCTGTTCCGGCGCAGAAAATCACCATTTTTTGAGAGTCATCACAGGGCGATACCATGCTCGATACCTTGGGACTTTTTGTCGGAATGATGTGAGTCCCCAAGCCTCCAAAATCATGTGCGTCGGCAGGTGATTCGGCGAGGCTGTGTTGGACAGGAAGATATCACTCACGCCGTTTCGAGAAATTCTTGAAACTTTCATTGTTTGAAAGTATTTGGAATTTTATGAGCGCGCTTGCTGATCAGGTCACACAGTCAAGCCTTGCTGAGCGGATCTTCAGCGAAGGCCAGCTTGGTGACCTTCTGGGCGGCAGCGATGCCCGCCGCTATGCTCTGGTTCATAGGGCGCTGAAGGACGGTTCGTTGATCCGTCTAAAACGGGCTACCTATATGCTCGGTCGGCGCACCAGCAACGATGCCATCCATCCCTTTGCCGTGGCGCAGGCGCTCCTGCCGGGCAGCTATATCTCCTTTGAAACAGCCCTGGGCTATCATGGCTGGATTCCAGAGGCCGTATTCACCACGGCAAGCGTTTCACCGGGGCGCAAGACGATCAGCCATGATACGCCATCCTTCGGGCAATTCAGCTTTCACCCGCTTGCACTCCAGGAATACCAATTCCTGACAAGCGTCGATCGTGAAAAGTTCGGCAAGCTCACGGCATTTGTCGCACAACCCTTACGGGCACTGATCGATCTTGTCGCTTTGCGGAAGGAGCATTGGTCCGGCTTGGACTGGCTCACCGAGGGCATGCGGATCGACGAGGACCGGCTGCGATCGCTCAGACGCAAGGATTTTTCAGCGCTCCGGCCAGTTTACAGGCACAAGGCCGCCAACGAGTTCCTCCATTCACTTGAAGACGCCATTCTGACGATCAAAGCCGCGGCCAAAGGACGTCCCTCGGATGATTGAGATTATTCAGGACAAGCTCCGCCGATATGGAGCGACCAACGCGGTCGAGGAAGAGAATGCGACCAAAGAGATCATCCAGGAGATAGCTCTGTACGCGCTTTGGCGTGCTGAATTTTTCGATGTCGCTCTTTTCCAGGGGGGCACCAGCCTGCGTATTCTGCACCACCTGCCAAGATTTTCCGAAGATCTCGATTTCATGCTCCGATCACCGAACCCCGAGTTCGACTGGACATCCTATCTCAAAATTCTGGTCGAGGTTTTCGCGCAGTTCGGCTTGAAGCTCGATGCCCAGCCCAAAGAGAGGATGGAAAAGGCGGTTCGGGAAGCGGTGCTCAAGGATGAGTCCATCGCGAGTCAGCTCGATCTGACCTTCGCCGGCACAGGACGTCGCAGGACGATCAAGATCAAGCTGGAGATCGACACCAATCCGCCGCCGCGATCCGGCGAAGCCAGCACGTTTCTCGATTTTCCTTCCGATTACGAGGTGCGGCATCAGGATCTGCCTTCAAACCTCGCGCTAAAAATCCATGCGCTTCTTTGCCGAGGATATCTGAAGGGCAGGGATTGGTATGACTTTTCCTGGTATGTCTCGAACGGGGTGTCTCCCAATCTGATGCATCTCGAGGCCGCCCTGATCCAGGCTGGCCCATGGGCGGGGCAGGAAGACCTCACGATCGACATGGCATGGCTGCAGCACACGCTGGGCAACAGCATAGCCGCTGTCGACTGGAAGGCCGCCGCTGATGATGTCAGGCGATTCCTGCGTCCGGCGGAGGCGAAATCGCTGGAATTATGGAGCGAACGCTTCTTCCTCGCAAAACTAGAAAAGATGACGCGGACTTGACGTTTTTATCCGGAAATGAGGATCAGCGTTGGGTTGATCCCCTTTGCGCGGACTGGTTTCCATGCCGCAGAAAAGGAGATCGTCGGAACCTTCGCGATAGAACTGCGATGCCTTCATGCTCTCCGCCCAAGCGCGCCCTAGCGCCAGGCGGGCGCCTGCACGTCCACGATGCTGGCGCGCTGGAAACCTGGCCGCGCGCACGCCCTTTCGAGATAAGCGCGGACGTGCGGTCCGAAATTCGCACCAAGACCAACAACGCGGTCTGCCAGATACAACGCGTAGGCAATCGCGATGTCCGCGATCGTGAACCGCCCGGCACACAGCCACTCCCGATCCGCCAGTGCCGACTCGACGGCCCGGAGTCGGCCATTGAACCATTTTTCGTAATCCGCCGCTGGCTGTTCGGCTCGGTTCTCGGGCGCTTCGAGTTGCCGGTATCGCAAGACGATGGTTTGCGGGAAAGTCAGCGTCGCATCGCTGTAGAACAACCAGTTCAGGAACAGCGGATAGTCTTTTTCGTCTGGAGATAGCGCAAGCGGCGTCGGACCGTAGCGCGCAGTCAGGTACAGGCAGATAGCCGTCGACTCCGTCATCCGGACCTCCCCATCCTCCAGAAAGGGAATGGTGCCGATCGGATTAATGTCCAGATATTCCCTCGCAAGGGCTCTGGGCGGGAAGGGAAGCAGGACCGGCTCGTAGGGGATTTCCATCTCCTCCAGTGCCCAAAGCGGGCGCAGCGAACGTGTCTCCCGGCAATGATAAAGCTTGAGCATGACGTTTTCAGCCCTCCCCGAGATCGGCGATCATCGCTTCGCGCAGCAGATATTTCTGAACCTTGCCGGAGACGGTCATCGGGAAGGCCTCGACGAAGCGGACGTAGCGCGGAACCTTGTAATGGGCGATCTTCCCGCGGCAGAAAGCAATGATCTCGTCGGCATCTTGCGACGCACCGGCGCGCAGCTTGATGCAGGCGAGCACCTCTTCGCCGAACTTCGCGTCGGGCACGCCGATCACCTGCACATCCTCGACCGCAGGGTGGCTGTAGATGAATTCCTCGATCTCGCGCGGATAGATGTTCTCGCCACCGCGAATGATCATGTCCTTGATGCGCCCGACAATGCGGGCGTACCCCGCCTCGTCGATGACGGCGAGGTCGCCGGTGTGCATCCAGCCGTCGCGGACAGCGGCGGTAGTCATTTCGGGATCCTCCCAATAGCCAAGCATCACCGAATAGCCGCGCGTGCACAGCTCGCCCTGCTCGCCGCGCGGCAGGGTTTCGCCCGTCTCCGGATCGATGATTTTCACCTCAAGGTGGGGCTGAACCCGCCCGATCGTGCCGACACGCCGCTCGATCGAATCATCGAGCGCCGTCTGGAAGCTGACCGGACTGGTCTCCGTCATGCCGTAGGCTATGCCGACATCCCGCATATGCATGCGGGTCATGACCTTGCGCATCACCTCGACCGGGCACGGCGATCCGGCCATGAGGCCGGTGCGCAGGCTTGACAGGTCGAAACGAGCGAATTCAGGATGCTCGAGCGCGGCGATGAACATGGTGGGCACACCGTGCAGCGCGGTACAACGTTCGGCTTCGACCGCCTCGAGGACGGCGAGCGGCTCGAAGCCGGGCGACGGATAGACCATCGTCGCGCCGTGAACGAGGCAGGCCAGGTTGCTCATCACCATGCCAAAGCAGTGATAGAGCGGCACCGGAATGCACAGCCGGTCGCCCTGCTGCAAGCCCATGGCAAGGCCGCAGAAATAGGCGTTGTTGAGCACGTTCCTGTGCGACAGCGTCGCGCCCTTGGGCGATCCGGTGGTCCCGCTGGTGAACTGGATATTGATCGGGTCGTTCGGCTGAAGGCTTGCAGCGATGGCGGCGAGTTCCTGCTCGGACGCGTTCGTCGCAAGCGCCGCCACCGCGTCGAAGTCGAGCCAACCGGGGTGATGCTGGCCGCCGATCTTGATGAGATGGGCAAGGTCCGGCAGGCGGTCGGACATCAGCGCGCCCGTCTGGCCTGCGACCTCCGGGACCAACGCCTCCACCATGGCGATATAGTCGCTCGTCTTGAAGGATGCCGCGCAAATGAGCGCCTTCGCACCGACTTTCCGCAGCGTATATTCGAGCTCGGAGGTGCGGTAGGCCGGATTGATGTTGACCTGCACCATGCCGACGCGGGCGGTGGCGAATTGGGCGATGGCCCACTCGGCACAGTTGGGCGCACATACCCCGACCCGGTCACCGGGACGAAGTCCGAGCGACAGCAGTCCTGCCGCGAACGCATCGGCCGCGACCTTGAGCCCGGCCCAGGAGAGGCGGACATTCTGGTGGCGCGACACGAGCGCCTCGGCCTCCGGCCAGCGCTGAGCCGCATGTTCCAGCGCTTCGCCGATCGTATGCTCAAGCAGTGGCGGTTCAAAAGCACCGCCGACGTGACTGAATTCCTCAATGCTCATGGCGCCCCACCATTTGTTTCCAAACTCCGTTAGCCCTCGTCATTTGGCTTCGGCAAGGGGGCGTAGGCGAGTTGCCGTGGCGCGGAACGAGTGGTCACTACATCGTCGGTATGACAAAGCTCGAATCCGTGACTGCCCCGCCAGCAGGCCAGCGCTGGGTAATTGTCTTGACCTTGGTCCAAAAGCGCACGCCTTCCATCCCGTGCTGGTTGTGATCGCCAAATGCCGAACGCTTCCAGCCGCCGAAGCTGTGATATGCTACTGGCACGGGAATGGGCACGTTGACGCCGACCATGCCGACGTTGACGCGCTGTGCAAATTCGCGCGCGGTATCGCCATTACGCGTGAAGATTGCTACGCCGTTGCCGTATTGATGCCTGGAGGGTAGCGTGATTGCCTCTTCGAAGCTCGAAGCGCGGACGATTTGCAGCACCGGACCGAATATCTCCTCGCGGTAGGCGGACATGTCGGGCGTAACGTGGTCGAACAGGCTGGGACCGATGAAGAAACCGTCCTCATGCCCCTGCAGGGTGAAGCCGCGGCCGTCGACCACCAGCTCCGCGCCCTCATCCACCCCGATCTGGATCCAGCGTTCGATCCGCGCCTTGTGCTCGGCGGTGATGACCGGACCATAATGGGCGTCAGCGTCGGTGGAGACCCCGACCCGCAGCGCCTCGATCGCAGGGATCAGCTTCGCCTTCAGCCGCTCCGCAGTATCGGCACCGACCGGCACCACCACGGGCAGCGCCATGCAGCGCTCGCCGGCCGAACCGAACGCCGCGCCGCACAGATCGGCGACGGTCTGGTCGAGATCGGCGTCGGGCATGACGATGCCGTGGTTCTTCGCCCCGCCCATCGCCTGCACGCGCTTGCCGGCCGCGACGCCGCGCGAATAGACATATTGGGCGATGTCGGACGAGCCGACAAAGCTGACGGCGCCGATCGCGGGATGATCGAGGATCGCGTCCACCATCTCCTTGTCACCTTGCACGACCTGAAAGATGCCATCGGGCAGGCCCGCAGCCTTGAACAGTTCGGCGAGACGCACCGGCACCGACGGGTCGCGTTCGGAGGGCTTGAGGATGAAGGCGTTGCCGCAGGCGATCGCCACCGCGCTCATCCACAACGGAATCATCGCCGGGAAGTTGAACGGGGTGATGCCCGCGCCAATCCCGATCGGCTGGCGCATCGAATAAACGTCGATCCCCGGTCCGGCGCCCTCGGTATAGTCCCCCTTCAGCAGGTGGGGGATGCCACAGGCGAATTCCACCACGTCGAGGCCGCGCTGGATGTCGCCCTTGGCGTCGCTGACCACCTTGCCATGTTCGGAGGAAAGCAGCCGCGCCAGCGACTCCATTTCGGCTTCCACCAACTGCTTGAAGGCGAACATCACCCTCGCGCGCCGCTGTGGGTTGACCGCAGCCCATTCCGGCTGCGCGGCCTGCGCCGCAGCGACAGCCGCTTCCAGATCGGCGGCCCCGCCCAACCCGACACGCGCCTGAACCTGCCCGGTGTTGGGATCGAATATGTCGGCGGTACGACCGGACGAGGGTCGCAGCGCTGATCCGGCGACGAAATGTTCCACCTCGCGGATGGTCGATCTGGTCAACGTCATTCTCCTTGAAGCGGGTCAAGCACGCGCGGTTACCGCGTTCGTGCGCGCGAGCATGTCTTGCAACCCGGCCAGCGTGCGCCGGAACGCGCGATCGGCCGCCGGCACCAGGACGGTGAGGCCCGTGAACCCATGTCCCAGGTCGCCGAATTCCATCAGCTCGACCGGCACTCCGGACGCGCGCAGCCGTTCGGCATATTCCACCGCTTCGTCGCGCAGCGGGTCGGCGGTCAGGACGGCGATCACCGCCGGCGGCAGGCCGGACAAGTCGTCGGCAGCCAGCGGCGAAAGGCGCGGATCGGCGCGGTCGTGCCCGGCGCTGTAGAGCGGATATAGTTGCCGCAGCGAATGGCTGCGCAACATGGGATCGGCATCGGCGCGGACCGAGGCGCGTTCGAACGCGCTGTCGCGCAGGTCGACCGCGGGATTGACGAGCAACTGGGCGTCGAAGCTTCTGCCCGGCCGCTCGTCGCGCAGCACGAGCGCCACCACGGCGGCAAGATTGGCACCGGCGCTCTCGCCGCTCACCACCACCGGCCGGCCGCCGCCGCCCAGTTCCCCGACATGATCGAGCGTCCAGCGCGCCGCGACGAGGCTGTCGTCGAGCCCGGCCGGGAAAGGATTCTCCGGCGCGAGCCGGTAGCTGCTCGTCACTACGACCATCGACAGGTCACGTACCATCCGGCGCACGATTGGATCGATGAGGTCGATGCTGCCCGTCGACCAGCCCCCGCCGTAGAAGTGATGAAGCGTGCCTCTCACATCGCCGCTGGGGCGATAGATTTTCATGGCGATGTCGCCACGCGGTCCTGCGAGCGTCCGATCCTCGATCGACGCGACCGGGATCAGTCCGTCGGGCCCGATCATCAGCGCGCGAAGCGGCTCGCTCGAGGCGCGATATGCGGCGATGTCCAGCTCGTCCGACTTCGGAATCGGCATCTGATCGATCAGTTGTTGCAGGACGGGGTCTAGGGGCATGTCAGTTTCCTGTGCTGTCGATAGAGGCGCGCGCGCGCACGATCCATTCGTGCGCGGGATCGTTGGCGAAGACCCAGTTGCGACGGGGGCCTGCCATGACGTTCAGATAATAGAGGTCGTAACCATGCGCGGCGCCGACCGGATGGTATCCGCGCGGGACCATGACGACATCGCCATCCTCAACCGCGATGGTCTCGTCGATCGAACGATCGTCGGTATAGACCCGCTGGAAGGCGAAGCCCTGTGGCGGCGACAGGCGGTGGTAATAGGTCTCCTCGAGGAAGGTCTCCTCCGGATAGGCGTCGCGGTCATGCTTGTGCGGCGGATAGCTCGACCAGTGACCGCCGGGCGTTATGACCTCCACGACCAGAAGGCTCTCGGCTTCCGCCTTGTCGTCCAGGATGTTGCGGACATAGCGGGTGTTGGTGCCTTGCCCACGCGTTTCGAGGCCGACATCCCCTGGCGGGAGCAGGCGCGGCCGGCCCTCGCCATTGGCGGGCGCCGTGCAGATGGCGATTTCGGCAACCCCATCCGCCTCGACCCGATACGGCATCCCGGCTGGAACATAGATCGAGGTGGCCGGACCATCGAAAACGTTTGCCCGCCCGCCAAGTCCAGCGAAGCATTCCTGGCCGACGGTGACGTTGATCCTGCCCGAAAGGATCACGAGGCAAGCCTCCCGGCCTTGTTCGGTTCCCTCATAAGCCTGGCCCGAAGCCAGCCGGACGACGCGGAAGCCGACATAGCGCCAGCCCGCGCTCTCCGGCGTGATGTCCAGCATGACGCCGCTTGCGTCGGGCGTTCGGCTACGGACGCGCAGGCTCATATGATCAGCTCGGCATCGCGGGCGAGACGCTTGAGCGTGTCCAGTCCGAGCTGCTGGTACGTGCGCGGATTCGCGATCGCAGGATCCTGCTCCGCCTCGATGACGATCCAGCCGGTATAATCGACCCCGGCAAGGGCCTGCATCAGGGGCGCGAAATCATAATCGCCATCCCCCGGCGTCGTGAACATGCCACCGATCACGCCGTCGAGAAAGCTGGCGCCGCTGGTGAGGAAGGCCTTGTGCTGGGCGGCGCGCACGTCCTTGCAGTGGATGTGGTTAACCCGTTCCAACCGCTCCTGCACGACCGTGACCGGTTCGATGCCGCCGCAATAGGCGTGGCCGGTGTCGAGCACCAGCCCGACATGGTCGCCGGTCACCTCGAAGAAGCGGCGGAGTTCGGCGTCGGTCTCGACGACGGTGCCACAATGATGATGGTAGGCGAAGCGCAGGCCACGTCGGTTGACATGGGCCGCGACCGCATCCAGCCGCTGGCCGAAACGCGCCCACGCATCGTCGGCAAGCTGCGGATGCATGTCGAGCCGACTGCTGCGGTCGCCGTGCACCGCGTTGGAGGTTTCGGCGAGGATGAACACGTTCGATCCCATGGCTTCGAGGAGCGCCAGATGATCGGTCATCGCCTCGATCTCTGCGTCGGCATCGCGGACCAGCAGGTTCGAGGAATACCAGCCGCCGACGATGTCGAGCCCATAACCCGCCATGATCGGCTTCAGCGTGGCAGGATCGCGGGGAAATTTGTTGCCGAGCTCGACACCGTCAAAGCCGATCTCCTTCACATCGGTCAGCAGCGCGTCGAGCGTCGTGTCGCCGCCCAGTTCGGGCAGGTCGTCATTGGCCCAGGCGATCGGGCTGGCGCCCCAGCGGATCGTCATTTCACTTGTCCCTTTCTGGTATCGTCGTAGCGCGCTCTCGCCGCCAGCACGTCCGTGTGTGTCGAGACCTCGGCAATGGCGACATCCCACCAATGGCCACCGGCCTCCGTCGTTGGCGCGGGATCGGTATCGATCACGACGACGGTGCTGATCGGCGACGCCGCGGCGCGCGCAAGCGCGGCATCGAGTTCGGCAAGGCTTGCCACCTTCTCCGCTGCCGCGCCAAGGCTGCGGGCATGGGCGGCGAAGTCGATCACGGGCAGTGTTTCGTGCCGCGTATCGGCAAGCAGGTTGTTGAAGGGCTGCCCGCCGGTCGCCTGCTGTAACCGGTTGATGCAGCCGTATCCGCGGTTGTCGAGGAGCACGACGGTGATCTTCAGCCCCAGCATGACCGAGGTCGCCAGTTCCGAATTGAGCATCAGATAGCTGCCGTCGCCGACCATCACGACAACGTCGCGCGACGGATCGGCCATCTTCACGCCCAGTCCGCCTGCGACCTCATAGCCCATGCAGGAATAACCGTATTCGACATGATAACCGCCCGGTCGGTGCGTGCGCCACAGCTTGTGCAGCTCGCCGGGCAGGCCCCCTGCGGCGCAGACCACGACGGTGTCGGCGCCCGCCCGTCGCCAGACCGCGCCGATCACCTGCGCATCGGACGGCAGTGCGGCCGACGGCGCCATCGCCGCTTCGGCCGCGGCGTTCCATTCCGTCAACGCGGCGGCATTGGCATCGCGCCATGGCGCAGGCACCTGCCATTCGCCAAGGTGCGCCGCCAGGGCCTCGATCACCGTGCGGGCATCACCGACGACGGTGTTCGCATGGTGCTTCGCCGCGTCGTGCGGGGCGACGTTGACCTGGAACAGCCTGCCGCCGAACAGGGTGCGCGATCCGGTGGTGAAGTCCTGCAACCGCGTACCAACGCCGATCACCAGGTCGGCGGCCGTGGCCGCGCGATTGGCGGCGCTGGTTCCGGTGACGCCGACGGATCCGAGCGCCTCGGGCTGATCCCATGGCAGCGAGCCTTTGCCGGCCTGCGTCTCGACCACCGGCACACCGGTCGCCCGCGCGAAGGCCGCCAGCGCCGCTTCACCACGCGAATAGAGTACGCCGCCGCCGGCGACGATCAGCGGACGCTCCGCCGTACGGAGCGCGTCGATCAGTGCGTTCAGTTCAGCCTCGTCGGGCCGGGGACGCCGTCTGCGCCATAGCCGCCGCGCGAAAAAGCTTTCCGGCCAGTCGTGCGCTTCCGCCTGCACATCCTGGCACAAGGCTACCGTCGCCGGGCCGCACTGTGCCGGATCGGTCAACACCGCCATCGCGCGGGGCGCGGCGTCCAGCAGCTGTTCGGGCCGGGTGATCCGATCGAAATAGCGGCTGACCGGGCGGAAGCAGTCGTTGGCGCTGACCGTGCCGTCACCGAAATCCTCGATTTGCTGCAGGACCGGATCGGGGCGGCGGCTCGCGTAGACGTCGCCGGGCAGGAACAGCACGGGCAGGCGGTTGACGTGCGCCAGAGCGGCTGCGGTCACCATGTTGGTGGCGCCCGGCCCGATCGAGGTGGTGCAGGCCATGGCACGCTCGCGCCGGTGCGCCTTGGCAAAGGCGATGGCGGCGTGCGCCATCCCCTGTTCGTTGTGCGCGCGGTAGGTTGGCAGTGTGTCGCCTGCGCCGGCCAGCGCTTCGCCCATACCGGCCACGTTGCCATGACCGAAGATTGCCCAAACGCCGGCGAAGAACGGCACCTCGCCCTCACTGGTGGCGACGTGTTGCGCCGCCATCCAGCGCACCAACGCCTGCGCGGTGGTCAGTCGGATCATCGCCGCGCTCATGCCGCCTGCCTTTCGCGGACCGCGCGCCAGCCATCGACGAGGACGGAGAAGTTCGCCGCCATCGCTTCCACTGCGTCCTCGTCGTCGATCGTGCCCTTGAGCCAGTTCGCTGCCGGCTCGGCCCAGATCGTGCGACCTACCGCGAAGCCCTTGACCAGCGGACTGGTGGCCGCAGCGGCGAAACTGGTCAGCAGCGCATCCTGCGTGGCGGCCAGGCCCAGCAGCACGATACCACGGCAGTGAGGATCATGCTTGCTGATCACCGCTTCGACCGCGGCCCATGCCGCCGGTTCGACGGCGGGCTCCAGCTTCCACCAGTCCGGATAGACGCCAAGCGCATAGAAATGCTCCACCAGCCCTGCCACCGTATCGGTCGTGACTGGGCCATGTTTGGACGCGATCACCTCCAGCAGCAATTCGTGCCGGGTCTGGCGACATGCCTCGAACAACCGCAGTATCTGTCGATCCTGGGCCTCGCGCAGCGCGCGATCATCGTCGGGGTGGTAGAAAACCAGGCACTTGACGACATGGTCGAGCGGCCAGTCGGCGAGGATCGTCGCGGCCTCAAGCCCGCCTTCGAACACCAGCGGACGCGATCCGGGTTGCTCGATCGGACGGCCGACCCAATAGGGCATCTCCGCCGCCGCCTCCAGCGCACGCGCGCCATAGCGCCCGTCGGCCAGCAGGCCATAGCCATGATTGTCGCGCGCCACCCGCTCCAGAGCGCGCAGTGCCAATTCCTTGAAACGGGGCACCCGGTCGAAATTGCCGGTGCCCAGCGTCGCTACGAGATCGTCGAACTGGCTACGATGATCGATCGCGAGCACAGTCAGGTCGGGATAATCAGGGTGACGGTTGGTCGACCAATGCGTTTGTTCCAGTACCGCGCTGTCGCGCAGGCGGTGCGGCCAGTCGTCGCGCCCGAGGAACGTCTGCAATTCCTTCCAGCTCGGCTCGGCCGGCGCGCAGCCGTGGCGAGAGACGACGATCGCGCCGCACGCATTGGCATAAGTGCAGCAGGTTTCGATCGGTTCGCCGCGCAGCCAGCCGCGCAGGAACCCGGCCATGAAGGCGTCGCCCGCGCCCAGGACGTTGAACACCTCGATCGGGAAGCCGCGCCCGACGATACCGCCATCGAGGCCGTCCGGTATCGCGCCCGGAAACGCCACGCAGCCGTCTGCGCCGCGCTTGCAGACCAGCAGCGCGTCGGTGGTCGCCCGAATCGTGCGCAGCGCCGCAAGCGTGTCGGTCGTGCCGCCCAGGATATGAATTTCCTCCTCGGTGCCGACGATCAGGTCGCAAAGCGGCAGCACGCTTTGCAGTTTGTTGGTCACGATCGCACTCGCGACGAAGCGGTCCTCGCCATTGTCCTTTTGCGCCAGACCCCACAGCACCGGCCGATAATCGATATCGAAGATCACCTGCCCGCCCGCCGCCTTGATCGCCCGTGCCGCCTTGAGGCTCGCGGCACGCACGTTAGGCCGCGACAGATGCGTGCCATTGATGAGAAGCGCGCCGGCCGACGCGACGAATTCCGGGTCGATATCCGCTTCGCACAGCGCCATGTCGGCGCAGTTTTCGCGGTAGAAGATCAGGGGAAAGCTGTCGGGATCACGGATGCCCAGGATGACGAGCGCGGTCAGGCGATCGGGATCGCTGATCACCCCCGCCACGTCTACCCCCTCGCGTTCGAGTTCCTCGCGGATGAAGCGTCCCATATGATCGGCCCCGACGCGCGTGATAAGCCCGGTCCTCAGCCCCAGCCGCGCGGAGCCGATCGCCGTATTCGTGGGACTGCCGCCGATATATTTGGCGAAGGACCCCATGTCCTCCAGCCGACCGCCAATCTGCTCGCCATAAAGGTCGACGCCGGACCGGCCCAGGGCGATGAGGTCCAGTGGTCTGGCCGCAGCTACCGTTTCGCTCATCCGACGTCTCCCCCTTGTTGCGCCCGATCCGTCCCGGCCGAAAGGATATCGGCCACCAGTCCCCGGCTGCGGAACTGCAGCGACAGGCGCTCGGCATCCGCCAGCAACTGGACCATGCAGACGAACGCCACATCGTTGGTGGGATCGACCCAGAACCAGCATCCCGCCGCTCCGTCCCAGAAATAGGTGTCGCGTCCCAGGCGGACGTCCGCCGCCGCCGGATCGGTGACGACCACGCCGTTATAGGCATATTCGTAGCCCGGACGCAGGCTGTGCGGCGCCGTGCCGAATGCGCCGCTCAGGAGGTCAGGTGGCGTGTGGCTGCGTGTCATTTCCGCGACAGCCCCGGCGCTCAGGATGCGCGCGCCTTCCAGTTCGCCCCGGTTGAGCAGCATCCGTGCAAAGCGCAGATAGTCGCCCGCCGTCGACACCAGCCCGCCGCCACCCGATGCAAAGGCGGGAATCCGGTCGTAAGCCAGAACAAGTTCACGCGCCGGGACATGGGCCATGTTATCGTAGGGCATTGGCCCTTCGGCATGCGCCTCCACCAAGGCGTCGCCTGGCAGCACGTACAGGCTGGCGAAACGGTCGCGCTTCGACGCCGGCACGACGAAATCGGTGTCGACCATGCCGAGCGGCGCGAAGATCCGCTCGATCATGAAGTCGCGCAGCGTCATGCCGCTCAGCCGCTCGACCAGCGCCCCTTGCACGTCCATCGCGACGCCGTAGCGCCATCCCGTGCCCGGATCGAAGGCGAGCGGCGCGCGGGCCAGTCGCGCGAGATAGTCGGCAAGCGGCAAGTCATGGGGAATGACGGGCACATCCGCCGCGCGGAAGGCCTGATCGACCGGCTCGTCGCTGAAGCCATAAGTGAAGCCGGCGCGATGCGTCATGACATGATCGATCAGCACCGGAACCACTGGCGGCGAAACGATCGGCGTGCCATCGTCATCCACCCCGCGGAACACCTGAAGGTCTGCCAGTTCGGGCAAATGGTCCGCCAGCCGGTCCTGCGGCCTCCAGCGTCCTTCTTCGCGCAGGATCATCATCGCGACCGCCATGACCGGCTTGGTCATCGAGAACAGCCGAAAGATCGTGTCCGGGCGCATCGACGCAGCAGTGGCGACGTCCTGCCATCCGATCGCGGACATATGCGCCAATGTGCCGCGATGCCAGGCCATCGCCACTGCGCCACTGAGCAGCCCGCGATCGACCACGTCGCGGATCATCGCATCGATCGGCGCCCAGCCAGCTGTGCTGCCGACCGACGACGCGTCGAGATCCGACAGTTCCGTCCCTAATTGCATGCCAGCATCGACTCCAGAATATTTCTTCTACGATCTACTATAGTAGAATGAGCCATGCAAGACCCCAATGTCTGAACCGCGTTTTTGCGCTCAACGCGCGACGCGAATCAGGATCGCGCAAACGCCCGCCAGCGCAGCGACTGCCGCGCCGAAAACAAACAACGCGGAGTAGCCGCCCGCTTCGATGATCGCCGCCGCGATCGCAGGGGAGATGACCCCGGGGGCGGACCCGGCTGCCAGAAGGATACCCAGGTCGCGTCCGGCGGCCTCTGGAGCCGACAGGACGAGGGTGGCAAGCTTCAGGTCCAGTACGAAATAGGCGCCGAAGGTCAGCCCGATGCCGAGAGCGAAAGCGAGCATGACCGGCCAGCTCGCGCTTGCCGCTGGCAGCATGGTGACGATCGCGGCGCCGAAAGACGCGAGTGCGACGACCAGCGCGGTGCGGCCAATCCGGTCGGCGAAATATCCAGATCCGAGCGTGATCACGAGCCAAGTGACCGTCATCACGCTCATCAGAATGCTGACGCCCGCGGCAACGTTGCCAAAGGGGACCTTTGCTGCTCCAACATAATCCTGGACAATGTAAAACATGTACCCACTGACGGAGAAATAGCACAGAAACATCAGAAAGCGCGACGCCAGTGCCAGGGCGAAATTGCGTTCCCGCACGCTGGAGAATTGCGCCAGGAAGGTGATCAATGACATGGGTTGCCGGGACGGGACCGACAGGTCGACCGACGATCCCTCCGGCTCCAGCAACACCAGTGTCCAGGTCAGGATCGTGAAGGGGGTCGCCAGAAGGACATAACCGACGAGCGTATTCGACGCGAACGCCGCCAGGTTGACTCCGCAGAATATCCCGACCGGCGCGCCGAGGCCGATCGCCGCCGAGGCGAAGCCGAGCTCGTTTTCGGGGATGCGATCGGGCAGCGCGGCCAGCAGCACCGACTGGTAATAGTTCAGCGCGAACCACAGCAGCGGCATCACCACCGCGAGAAGCGTGACCGAACCGGCGATGCCCATGACCGGCATCAGGATCACGCCCGCGAGCCACGAGAGCATCAGCGACGGCGTCCGCCGTCCCCACCGAGACCGGGTGCGATCCGACACGGCACCCCCTGCAAAGAGCGAGATGACCGTGGTGACCGAGGCGAGTGTAATAAGCAGGGCCATCGTCGACACCTTCGCATCGGGCGCCAGCCGCTGCACGACGGGGGGCAGCAGAATGTTCTGCACGCCCTGGAAAATGGTGATGAGCGAGGAATAGGCGAGGAACAGGAGGATGGCCAAACGCCGTGTCTTCGAGCGCAGCAGCCTCGGCTGCCGCTCCGCCACGGTGAGTCCGATCATTTCGGTCATCCATTTTTCCTCTCCACTCCAAAATACGAGAACCACAATTTCTGTCAATGAATGTGATGGAAAATTAATTCCATCATTGGAGTGGGTATGGCGACCTATTTTCAGAGGGAACCTCTTCACAACGAGCTGCTCCATAGCTACGGTGCGGAATATCTATTCTATTTTAATGAGGATCGGACATGATTGGTATTGCGGTCATCGGCGCCGGCCGTATCGGCCGCATCCACGCGGCGAACGCTGCGGCCAATGCGCGGCTGTCGCTGAAATATGTCGTCGACCCATATGGCGATGCCACCGGACTGGCGCAGGAGCATGGCGCGCAGACAACCGACGTGGAGCAGGCCTGGGCCGACCCCGAGGTCGCCGGCGTCGTGATCGCGAGTTCGACCGACACGCACCTCGATTACACGCTCGCTGCGGTTCGGGCCGGAAAGCACGTTTTCTGCGAAAAGCCGCTCGATCAGGACGTCGATCGCGCGCTAGGGGCGTTGAAGGAATTGGAGGCTGCCGGGCCTAAGATATTGCTCGGCTTCAATCGCCGCTTCGACCCGAACTTCGCCAGCCTGCGCGCGCAGCTGTCGCAGGGCGCTGTCGGCGCGCTGGAGACGCTCCATATCATCAGCCACGATCCCGCGCCGCCACCGCCGGCCTACATCAAAACCTCGGGCGGTATCTTCAAGGACATGTCGATTCACGATTTCGACATGGCGCGCTGGCTGCTGGACGAGGAAATCGAGAGCGTCTTCGCATCGGCTTCGGTGCTGGTCGACCCGGAAATCGGCGCGGCTGGCGACTTTGACAGCGCCAAGATCATCCTGCGCACTGCCACTGGCAAGCTGTGCGTCATCTCCAACAGCCGGCGCAGCGGCTATGGCTATGACCAGCGCATCGAAGCCTTCGGGTCCAAGGGCCTGATCCGCGCCGACAATGTGCTCGAGACCACTGTACAAAGCTGGACCGAGCCAGGCGCGAAGAAGGCGCCGTTCGAGAACTTCTTCCTCGATCGCTACGCCGACGCCTATCGGATCGAGATGGCCCATTTCGCCGACGTGGTGGAGGGCAAGGCGGCACCGCTAGCGGACCAGCACGACGGCGTCGGCGCGCTGCTGTTGGCGCAGGCAGCAGAACAGTCCGCCCGCACCGGCAGCGTGGTCACACTTGGAACCGGGGGCGATCAATGAGCGCCGACAAAGGCCGCTTCGCGGGCGTCCCCTTTCTGCTTGCGGCGTCGAGCGAGATGCTGTTCGTCGATCTGCCGCCGCTGGAGCGCGTGCGCAGGATCGACGCCGCCGGCTTCCTGGTGGAGATCTGGGACTGGACGCGCCACGACATCGACGCGCTCGCGGCGAGTGGTGCCACCTTCTCGTCGATGACCGGTTATATTCGCGGCCGCCTCGCCGACCGCGACGGCGCCGATGAGTTGCTGGCGACGGCGCGTGAATCGGTGGCGGTTGCGAAACGGCTGGGCGTGCCTCGGCTCAACCTGCACGGCACCGGGCTGGGCGGCGACGGCCTGCCGCTGCGACCTGCGACCGAAGTGACGGGCGCCATGTGGCTGCAGGCGGGCGACACGCTGCGCCGCCTCGCCGACCTGGGCGAGGAAGCGGACGTCACCTTCGTGCTGGAGAATCTGAACGCGCCAGTAGATCATCCCGGCGTTCCGTTCGGCAAGGCGGCCGAATGCCTGGAGCTGATCACGTCGATCGATCGCCCCTCACTTCGCCTGATGCTCGACCTCTATCACGCGCAGATTGGCGAGGGGAATTTGATCGAGCTATGCCGCCAGGCGCTGCCGTATATCGGCGAGATCCAGGTTGCCGACGTGCCGGGCCGCTGTGAACCCGGCACCGGCGAGATCAACTATTCCAACATCGCGCGCGCACTAGCCGCGATGGGGTATGACGGTCCTGTCGGCTTAGAGGGCTGGGCATCAGGCGATCCTTCTGCCGCGCTTGATGCCTTCCGGGCTGCTTTTACGGTAGTTTAGCAATATCGGGATGCCGCTATTGCCGCCACCTACGAAGCCGCTGAAATGTCAGGTGGTACGATTGACTCATCGGACAGCCGTATGAAATGGTTGTTCTGCGATCCGTTTCGTGTTCTGTAAGGACGATGCAAATGACGATCAAGCCGCCTGAGGATCTGGAGAGCTTCCTTCTGGCGATACGTGAGCGCTACGACGAGCTGAGCGACCGCTTGCAGCGCATCGCCCGGCACATCCTGGACGAGCCCAACGACCTCGCGTTCGAGACGCTGGCGGTCGTGGCCGAACGCAGCAATGTTCAGCCTTCTGCCATCGTGCGGTTCGCACAGGCGTTCGGCTTCGTCGGTGCCAGCCCCATGCAGCGGCTGATCCGGGACGGACTGCTCCAGGAGGATCGCTCGCTGGGCTATGCCGAGCGGATCCGGCAGCATCGCTATGCCGCGCCGGGCGAGGAGGAGGGGCCGCGCGAATTGCTGTCCGAATTCGTCAAGGGCAACATCCTCGCACTGGAGAATCTGAACCATTCGGTGGGAATGCGCGAACTGACCGAGGCCATTGACCTCATCGAGAAGGCGGACACAGTCTATGTCGCCGGCTTCCGTCGTTCCTTTCCCGTCGCGAGCTATCTTACCTACATGCTCGCGCAAGCCGACAAGCGGACCGTCCTTGTCGACGGGGTCGGCGGCCTTCACCTACAGCAGGCCCGCGGCCTGCGGGACGGGGACGTCCTCGTGGCAATCAGCTACGCCCCGTACAGCCCGGAAACGATCGCCCTCGTCGATGCATTCGCCGGTCATGGCGCGGTGATCGCCATCACCGACAGCGTGGTCGGTGCCATCGCGAAGAATGGCGCGCTGGTACTGCAGGTCCGCGAGTCGGAGGTTCGCGGGTTTCGCTCGCTATCGGCATCGATGTGCCTGGCCCAGTCGCTGGCTATCGGGCTCGCCAGCCGTCGTACGCTGCCGGACGAACCCTCTGACGAGGTCAGTGCGCAGCCCGTATCGTGAATAGGGCGCTCTCAATCGCACGGTCCCGATCGTGTCACGTCAGTCGTATCGAATGACGAACTGTTCCACCGGCACGCGCTCGGTGACGAGCCTATTCACGTCAGCGCGCGGGTCCGCATAGCCCAGCGCCATGCCGGAGACGATCACGTGCTGCTTGGGCACCGGCAACACACGCCGGACCGCGGCGCCATATTCCGCCCACGCCTGTTGGGGGCACGTCGCCAGCCCGAACGCCGGCGCCAGTGTCATGACATTGGTCATGAAATTGCCCATGTCGATCCAGGCGCCGTAACCCCAGTCGCGCTCCATCGTGAAGAACAGGCCTACCGGCGCGCCGAAAAAGTCGAAATTGCGCAACAGCGCGCGCTGGCGGCCCTCCAGATCGTCTCGGCCGATGCCGTAGATCGCGAAGAGGTCGAAGCCGACCTTGCGTCGGCAGCTGCGATAGGGCTCGCGGATGTCGGCCGGGAAATACGGATATTCATCACTGCGTTCCCCGGCGGACACGGCGGCGGTGACCTCGGCGCAAAGTCGAGCGCGCGTGTCGCCGGTCACGACGTGAACCTGCCACGGCTGCATGTTCTGTCCCGACGGCGCGCGCGACGCCGCCGTGAGGATCTGGTCGATCACTTCGTCGGCGACCGGGACGGGAAGGAAGGCGCGCACCGAGCGGCGGCCGGCGATCGCGTCATATGCGGAGACCCTTTTATCGGGATCGACCACCGCTCAGTCCACTAGCTCGAAAGTCGTCGCCGTGGCTTCGCCGCCGCCGATGCAAAGGGCCATCGGCGTCACGCCGGTGCCGTGGTCCTGGCGATTTCCTGGTTGCGCAGCAGGAAGCGCTGCACCTTGCCGCTCGGTGTCTTGGGCAGGTCCGCGACGAATTCGATCTCGCGCGGATAGGCGTGGGCGGACAGGCGCGCACGGACATGGAGCCGCAGCTGCTCGGCCAGGTCCGCACCCGGCTCGTAGCCTGGCTTGAGCACGACGAACGCCTTGATGATCTCGGTCCGTTCGGCGTCGGGCTTGCCGATGACCGCAGACTCGGTCACCGCTTCATGCTCAAGCAGCGCGCTTTCAACGTCGAACGGGCCTACCCGGTAGCCGGATGTGGTGATGACATCGTCCGCGCGCCCCACGAACGAGATACTGCCATCGTCGTTCAGCTCGACCATGTCGCCGCTGCGGAAATAGGCCTTGCCCAGAGCCGGGGTCTCGCGCCCATGATAGCCCGTGAACCACATCATCGGCGAGCCGGCGATATCGAGCGCCAGTTCGCCCGGCACGCCCACGCCCAGTTCTTTTTCTTCAGGCGACAAGACGACCACCCGATGCCCCGGCGTGGCGTAACCGGCCGATCCGATCCGCACCGGATGATCGAGGCCGTGATGGTTGCACAACACCATGCCCAGTTCGGTCGCGCCATAATGATCGTGGATCGTCACGCCGAGATTCTGGTCAAACCAGCGAATGATCTCTGGGTTCAGCGGCTCGCCCGCGCTGCTCACCGCGCGCAATTGCCCTTTGATCTTCGCCGCCTTCTCCGCGCCGTCGGCCATCAGCATGCGATAGGCGGTGGGCGATCCGGCGAGGCTGGTGATGCCATGGTCGGCGATCGTCGCATAGGTCGACTCGACGCTGAATGCCCCTTCGTGGAACAGGGTGGTCATGCCCATCGCCAGTGGACCGATGACGGCATAATAGAGGCCATAGCCCCAGCCGGGATCGGCGAGGTTCCAGAAGCGGTCGTCCTCGCGCAGGCCAACCGCGTCGCGCATGTAGCCCACGAACGCCGCGATCGCGCGCAGCGGGATGAACATCGGCTTGGGCAGCCCGGTGGTGCCAGAGGTGAACATCATCAGGAACGGGTCTTGCGCTTCACAGACGACCGGCTCCAGCGCTTCGCCGCAGCCTTCGAGCGACGACCAGAAATCGTGATCGCCAGACCCCGCCGCCGCGCCGACCTGGACGATGGCGGCGAGATGCTCCAGCCCGTCCAGCTTCGGACGGTTCGCCCCGTCCGTGACCACCACCCGTGTTTCGGCGAGCGTGAGACGGTGTTCGATCGCCTTTGGCCCGAAGGCGGTGAACAACGGCTGATAGGCCGCGCCCAGCCGCCAGGCGGCCAGGATGGTGATGATCAGTTCCGGCGTGCGCGGCAGCAGGCCGGCGACCCGGTCGCCCTTGCCCACGCCCAGCTCCGCCAGCACCTGCGCGAACTGCGACGACCGCCGCTTCAGTTCGGCGAAGGTCCAGTCGCGGGTTTCGCCGGCCGGATTGCGGTGACGCAGCGCGACCCGGTTCCCGTCGTCGGCATGACGATCGCAGCAGACCTCCGCCGCGTTCATATGCCCGGCGGAGTCCATCGCCACCGATGCCAGCGCCGCCGCCGCATCGAAACGGGCCGCCGCTACGCCATAGTCCGGGCGGCTCATGCCGACGCCTCTCCGCGGCCCGGGACCACGGGAAGCGCGATGAAGGAGGGGCGATCGGCATCATGGAAGATGCGCTGCTGCGCGACCTGCATCGCCGTCCCATCCTGATCGCCGGTATTGAGATTGCGGTCCCAGCGGGGGAAGCAGCTGCTGGTCACCTGCACGCGGATGCAATGTCCGGGCAGAAACACGTTGCTGGTCGACCACAGGTCGATTTCGTGGCGATCGATCGCGTCCGCGCCGGTCACGACGCGCGTGATGCCGTCGGCCAGGATGATCGAGCGTCCATCGGGATGCACGTCGCACAGCCGCGCGACCCAATCGGTCGACGGCGCAGAGCTCGCCGCGTGCAGCACGACGCGGATACGGCCGGTGACCTCGACCTCTTCTTCCAGCGGGGCGGAGGTAAAGACCAGCACATCGTCGCGCGCCTCGACCGGCGCCTGATCCAACGGTCCGGCGGGATAGGCGGCCGCCATGACGAGCGGGCCGCCAAGCGTCGGCACAGGATCGGCGGGGTCGTAGGTGAAGGTCGAGACGTCCTCCGACGCATCCGGTTCGCCCATAGTCAGGCCGCCGCCGCTGCGCAGGAAATGTTGTTCCGTGCGGGCGCGCGCCAGCGGCCAGGCCGGCTCGTCGCGCCATTCATTACGACCCATCACGAAGATGCGCACGGGCGTGTCGGGTAGCGCCACGTCCGTATCGGGCGTCAGGTGACGCCGAAACCAGGCCAGCTGGAAGTCGTTGGTGTCGCCGTGCGGGTGGACGGGGGCGTAGAGTCGCGACGCCATCGCGCCGAAGCACAGGTCGCCGATTGGATCGCGGAAGATGCCGTGCGTCCAGGGACCGACCAGAAGCCGCGCATCCTTGCCGGCCGCCGCCATCGCGACGTAATTGTCGAGCGTCCCCTGCAGGAAGACATCGTACCACCCGCCCCAATGGAGGCTCGGCACGTCGATCCGGTCGTGCTGCCCCGCGACACGGCACCACGCCACCGTCTCGGGCTCGTCGATCGCGCGGATCGCGCCCAGGCCCGGCAGCTTGTACTTCTCGAGGGTCGGGCTGCGGCGAACGGGCAGGTCCCAATAGCCCCGATCCTTCATGCCGTCGACATCAGCGAGCAACTCGCCGGCGAGTCGTGCCTTGTCTACGGGCGGGAGTGCGGGGTTCTTGGCGATATACTCGAACCCCATCTGCGTCGTCCAGGGCAGCTCCACTCCCCATTCGATCGCGCCTCCGCGGCCGTAGAGACCGTCCATCGGATCGCACCACGTCACCATGGGGGAGATGGCGCCCAGTGACGGAGGCTGCGCCGCCGCGGCCATCCATTGGGTATTGCCGACATAGCTGCCGCCGAACATGCCGACGCGACCGTTCGCCTTGGGCAGGCGGGCCGCCCATTCGACGGTGTCATAGCCGTCGTCATATTCGTGGCGGAACGGCATCCATTCGCCCTCGGACCCGCCGCGGCTGCGGGTGTCCTGATGCACGATGATGAAGCCCTTTTGCGCCGCACGCACGGGTTCCAGAACCATCAGGTGATCCGGCGCCGCGCGGCCATAGGGCGTGCGCGACAGCAGGACGGGCCACGGCCCGTCGCCTTCCGGCGTATAGACATCGGCGAGTAAGACAGTGCCATCGCGCATCGGCACCGGGACGTCGGCTTCAATCGTCACCGCCAGAGATCGCTTCAGCTGGTCAGCCGGGGCCTGCGTCTTCATCACTCTCTCCATTGCGTTTCTCATTCCGGTCCGAAAGGGTTTTCGGCGCGCCCGGATCCAGGGCTCCCTCGGATACCCCCGTTCCATGAGTGGAATAGTGTGGAAATTTTATTCGGTCAAGCATCGCCCTAGAAGCGTCACCTCTCGCTCCTTGGCCGGAACGGTTCGCGATTACGGCATTATAGGGCACGGCAGCTAAGAGCTTGAGCGGCTATCCTGCCGGGCACTTCTCCCAGCGCGGGCTGGCGATGAAGCGCCCGTGGCTGTAAATTGTAGAAGGCCCTCTTGACAGAACATTTATTTCATATAGAAAATTATTGGAATGTTTGGCCGATTCCCTGCTTCGCTCGCAAAAAGGGTACGGCCTTGCTCATAGGGAGGGTGAGATGATGATACGGCAACTGCTGATGACTGGGGGGGCGGCTACTGCGCTTTGCGCGGGCGTGGCACAGGCGCAAGAGGTGGCTGCGACTGCCGCTTCAGTCGCCAATTCTGCGCCAACTGGAGCAAGGCAAGCCGCGTCCACCGACGGTAAAGGGCTGCAGGACATCATCGTCACCGCACGCCGACGCAGCGAGAGCGCCCAGACCGTCCCGGTAGCCGTCAGCGTTGTAAGCTCAGCCGCCCTCGAGCAGCATCAGGTTCTCAATGCCTATCAGCTCGTGAACCTGACTCCAAGCTTGCAGGTGCAATCGAGCAATCAGCAGGCTGGTGCCGTCAACTTCGCTATTCGCGGTATCGGGACGACCGTCTTCGGGCCGCAGGTCGAGTCGAGCGTCGGTATCGTTATCGACGATGTCGCTATGAGCCGCCCGCAATTCGGCAATATCCAGTTTTTCGATCTCGAACGTGTCGAAGTTCTGCGCGGACCCCAGGGAATGTTGTTCGGGAAAAACGCGGCGGCCGGCCTGATCAATATCGTTACGACGCAACCAAAACTGGGGCGTACCGAGCTGCTGGCCAATGCCCAGTACGGCAACACGACCGCGCCGGGATCCGGAAATATCGGAACGCTCCAAGTGGCGGCGAACCTTTCTGTCACGAGCAATTCAGCGGTTCGGCTTTCGGCGTTCGTCACACGTCAGGATGCTTACGTTCGCGACGTGATGCTCCATCAGAGCCTCGGCAATACGGCCTATGGCGGACGCCTCAAATATCTTTGGGAGCCGACCGATGCTATCCACCTGACGCTCGCGGGCGACTATCAACGTTCTAAAGGACCCGGTGAAGGTGTCCTCGTGCATCGCTTCACCGCGCCGGGTGGTTTGATCGACACGATCAATGCGTCCAACGGCATTTTCGCGTCCCCCAACAACGCCCGTATCGCCACGGACGTCCCTGATGACAACGACTCCACGGTGTATGGCGTGCAGCTCAAAGCGGAATTCGAACTGGGCGGCGGCTATACGCTGACCAACGTACTTGCATACCGCAACTACAAGATGAACACCTCGATTGACACCGATACGACGACGGCCGACCTCTTCAATGTCAATACCGGCGGCCAAACGCGTCATCAAACGACCGAAGAACTGCGCCTTTCATCACCACAGGAAGGCCGGCTCAGCTACCAGTTGGGGTTCTTCTATCTGAACCTTGTTGCGCGGGAGTTTCTCCTGCAGGGCGCAAACTTAGGAGCACCTGTTCCCCCCGGGTTGTCACTCCTAGGCGGATATATAGATGGCACTTCCCCGACCAAGAGCTATGCTGGATTTTTCGAGGGTCAATTCAAGCTCACTGAAAATCTGGCACTGACCGCAGGCGCCCGCTACACGCATGACGATATCGGCTATAGTCTGGACCTGACCAATCCGGCGGCTATCCTGCCTCTCTACGGGCCTGACACCCATTTCACTCGTCGGCTCACCAACAATAATTTGTCTTATCGCTTTGGTATCGACTATAAGGTCGCGCCGGATGTGCTTGCCTATGCCACCTACTCGCGAGGCTATAAGGGGCCGACGTTCGACCAGCTCAGTGGAGCCGCCGTCAATCCCGAGATACCCAAGAGCATCGAACTGGGTCTCAAGTCCACGATTCTGGACCGCAGGCTCCGGTTGAACGTGGCGCTGTTCGATACCATCTTCGATGGATATCAAACGCAGGCGCAAAAGCAGGGCACCGCGGCCGGCTTCATGACTCTCAACGCGGGTCAATTGAAGACCAGGGGCGTCGAAGTCGAATTCACGGCGCTGCCGTTCGCAGGTCTGACGATCAGCGGTGGTACCACGTACAATCATACCGAATATAAGGACCTGTCTGGCATTCCATGTTACTATGGTCAGCCGACAGGCATGAGTGGCACGAATGTCTGCCTGCCAAACGGGACAACAGATGTAAGCGGAAACCAGCTCGCGAACGCGCCGCGATGGACCACGACAGCTACGGCCCGTTACGAGCATCCGGTTTCGGGTGATTGGATCGGCTTCTTGCAGGGTGACGTCTACCATCGCAGTTCCTTCAAATTCTCCCAGACAAACGATCCTCAAACGCGCGTCAAAGCAAATGCGATTGTCGGCCTTTCGATCGGTGCCCGGAGCTCCGATGACCGACTGTCCCTGACGGCCTTCGTACGCAACCTGTTCGACAAGCGCGTGCCAAGCTATATTCTTGCCGATCCGGTCGCCAATTTCTACACTGGTCCCACCGGGCGGAGCGACGGTGCGTTGGGCGGCAATTACTGGCAGAATTTCGGCCCGAACTCATTCCGCACCATCGGCGTGACGCTGAATTATCGCATGTAACGGTTTGATGCCGACCTCACCCGTGCGGTGAAGGTGGGCACCTGCCTACCCAACGGGCTGATGACATCACAGGGAATCGGGGGTCATACCGCCTCAAGTCGCAAGCGCCGTTCTGGACATGGCCGGACGCTGCTGAACGTCCACGGACTTCGAGCAGAAGAGGACTCAAAAACGGCAAATTTGTTATTATAATTCAATAGAATACAACGTCTGTCGTCGGTAGATACCATAATCGATACCCTGGGACTTTTTGCTTCAGAGGTTCGAGTCCTTCGACGGAAAATTCCGACCTGAAAGCAGGTCAATCAGGCGAGTGATTCGGATGGCACGATTCCGACCGTTCCAAACACGAAACCTAATTTTCGCGCGGAACGATAACCTGAAATCTGCGCATCCCGAAGCGCTTGACCCGGCGTGAGGAGCCGCCGCTGTCCGAAATACGACTGCAAATTTCGGACAGATCATGGGCCGCCAGACCCTGAAGATGCCATTTCCCAGCGCCTCGTCGCTACCAGTCGCTTGTTCTCTTCGCTCCTGAACGGGCAGACGTTATCCAAATCATGATACGTTTACATGTCTCATTCAGCCTATATGATATGAAAAGGGATCATTCAAATTTGACGTGCCGGTTGAAGCAAGATATGTAGACGCTTCATGTGATTTCATTTTGAATCGTATAGGGATCACCGTGAACGCTATATCCGAAACTCTGCGCGAACTCGGCGACCTCCTGCGGCAGGCGAGGCTGGCGGCCGGGTTGACGCAAGAACAGGTGGCCGATCTGGCTGGCATATCCCGTCCACGCTATCGCGATATCGAAACGGGCATTGCTGCAGCGCGCGCAACGACGCTCATGAATGTCTCCCGTGCGCTCGGGCTGGAGATGATGCTGGTGCCGCAAGCGATGGTCCCGGCCGTCCGGGCATTGATGCGTCCGCGTGACGACGACGACTTGCCCGCCTTTGTTTCACAGCCCGATTGAAGGCGAACCTCATGGCTCAGACTTCTCACGCACCTCAGGCGATCCAGTCCCTGGACGTGTTCCTGAATGCTCTGAAGGTCGGTGTGATCGTCAGGACGCCCGGTGACTTCAACGCGTTCAGCTTTGACGAGGCATACCGGACGACTGGCGGTGTGCCGATCCTCAGCCTGTCCTTTCGCGCGGCCACCGGGGGCTTGCGCAAGGATCCCAAGCCGGTGAGCGGGGCATTGCCGGCCTTCTTCGCCAACCTGCTACCAGAAGACAAGCTGCGCGAGGCGATGGAAAAGCATCATGCAGGCGCCGTCCGTCCGGGCAATGATTTCGACCTGTTGGCGGCGCTCGGCGCGGATCTGCCGGGAGCCGTCCGGGTCCTGCCGAGTGACGGCACGAAAGTAACGTTGCAGGACAGTGCAAAGGGAAAGCCGAAGGCGCGTTTTTCACTCGCGGGCGTGCAGATGAAGCTGTCGGTGATGAAGAATACCGGCAAGGGGGGCGGCCTGACGCTTCCGCTCGATGACAACCAGGGGCAATATATCGCGAAGTTCCCCTCCACGGCATTTCCTGGCGTGTCCGAGAACGAGTTTGCCAATCTCGCCCTGGCGGCCGCGATCGGCATGGACGTGCCCGAGCGCGAACTGGTCGAGAAATCCGATTTTGAGGGAATACCGGAGGATTTCGACACGCTGTCGGAAGGCAAGGTTCTTCTCATCAGGCGTTTTGACCGTGGCCGGCAGGGTGAGAGGATCCACATCGAGGACTTCGCCCAGGTGTTTGGCGTCTATCCTTCGCGCAAATATGAGGGGGCGGCCTATCACGATGTGGCTGCCGCCGTGAACGCGGCCGTGTCCCCTGCCTCCGCGCTCGAATTTGTGCGCCGGCTCGCGCTGGCGGTGGTGACCGGCAATGGCGACATGCACCTGAAGAACTGGTCGCTGATCTATCGTGATGACGGCAGTACGCCCGCGCTCGCGCCGATCTATGACGTATTATCGACTATCCCTTACATTCCCACAGACAGCATGGCGCTGTCACTTGGTGGCGAACGGTCGTTCAAGGCGCTGTCGGCACCGCGCTGGAAATCCTTCGCGAACCGCGCGAGGCTGCCCGAGCCGGCGGTTCTCCAAGCCGTCGTGGAGACGGTGGCTCGCGTCAATGAGCATTGGTGGCATCTGCCGGAGCGCGCCGTCGTCCCTGCGAAGGTGCTCGAGCGTATCGACGCGCATGTAAAAGTGATGACGCCGATTCTGAACTCCTGCGCGGATAAGTGAGCACGGAAGAAGTCGGACGATATTGTCGTCATCGCAAACGAAACAATCTTGTCGAGACGATGACTATCCATGTTCCCGATCGGGAATATGACGCTCCTATCGATCTTCGGCCGCCGCATTTATTCCCGATCAGGAACATTTTTCTGCGTCGCCGCGCGTACGCCTTCGACAATTTGCTGCTTCAGCCTTCAACCAGCCGCCTCAGGCAGCGATAGGGGATGAATGTCGATCTGCCGATCTTGACGGTCTCGATCTCGCCGGACTTGATCAACTCGTAAAGCGTCGATCGGGGGATGCCCGTGAGCTTCACCGCAGTGGATACCCGCACGCTGATCGGCTCGGTCGGCAATGCCTCAAGAGCGGCAAGGGCTTCCTGCCTCGCCTGTCTGCGCTCTTCGATGGTCGGTGATCTCGTCATGGCCGCGATCGCAGGCAATTGAGCGTCATATTGTGACCCTTCCTGCCAGCCAGCCTCTCGAACGCGGCTGCATGCAAGGGTTCGCCACCCGGAACGAGGTCCACGCGCCGTTGTCGAGCGCATAGAGGTATCCCTCAGTGCGATAGACACCGCGTGCTGATATCATCAGCCGCCACCCAGCGGCACGCAGGGCATCCAGATCGCGACCTGTGCCATTGCCGGAAACGTAGGCGATCATCATCGCACCGGGACACGCCGCGAGCGCAGGAAGGCCCGGTCGCTTTCGAGGAATGCGGCCAGCATTGCTGGAATGAGTTCTGCAATCGGCTCTTCGCGCCCATAGGACTCTGCATAGAGCGCGGCATAGTCCTGGAGCATTTGATGCAGGTCTGGCGTGACGGTGATGGACAGCTTGATCGCCGTTCTGTCCGGCAGCTTGGGGAGCTTGAGTTCCGGCATATGTTCCTCCTAATTGCGCCACGGCGCGAGAATGAGATCGCGATGGACGATCAGCCGTACCGGGGCACCGGGCCGGATCGTGATCGTCGGCTGGACCTGGAGATTGCGGGATGTGATCTGGTCGCCGGCGCGGGACACGTTCTGCTGCGTCGACTCCCGGATCGCCTGGACGAGGTCGCTTTCGCCGGTGAACGTCAGGTTCGCACCCACGCCGAGCAGGGTCGATATCGCCACGCCCTTGAGCAGAGCCCAGGTGTGAAAATCCACCTTGTCCGACAGGCCCGCATAGCCCGAGGGATCGGTGGCGGGCACGTTGTCTATGCGCAACGATGAGCCATCGGGCATGACGATCCGCTGCCAGACGATCAGCGCGCGGCTCTGGCCGAATGCCACGACCGAGTCGTAACTGCCGATTAGCCGCGCGCCTTGCGGAATGAGCAGGATCCGCCCCGTGGCGCTGTCATAGGTGTTCTCGGTGACTTGCGCGGTAACCAGCCCCGGCAGGTCGGAACGCAGGCCGGTTATCAGGCTCGCGGAAATCACACTGCCCGCCGACAGGGTGTAGGGTGATAGCGGCGGTGTCAGGACATGGGGATTGACGTCGCCGCGCGGATCGAGATTCCCGACGAAGGCTTCCTTGCGTCCCTGGGCATTGGGATCGGTCGTCGGATCGAGCGCCAGTTTCGGCGGACTGGGCTGGGCACCCTCTCCAGCAGGTACGCTGGCCGTCGGTGCTTCGGCGGATGCCGCTGCCTGCCGTCCCTGTACCAACACACCGGATTCGCGCGCGGCCTTCAGTTCGGCAAGCTGGCAGTCAGACCGATGTCTATCAGATGATGGCCTATGGGCAGCTCTATGCCTGCCCCGATCTTATTCTCCTCTATCCGCACCATCCCGGTCTCGGATCGGGTCCGTTCGCTACCGATTACCTGATCCACGGCAGCACGGACCGGCTGCACCTGCGGAGCATCGACATCGCGCAACGCGAGGGTGGCATCGTGGCGGACCTCGCTGCCATGTTTCAGCGTTGGCGGGCGCAGAATCCACTCGTCACTAGGTAAAATCCGCCGACGGCACGCTTCCGTCCACAACGCAGCATGACCTGACGTTCTCCACAGCACTGTCGGTCGTGGTGGCCGCGCCAGCGATCGTCACCGCCAGGCCGAGACCCGGCGCCGCCGGGGCTCGGTGGCGAGGCGTCGGAGCGCCAGCGCGACGAACGCCGCAGCCATAGAGCGCGGTCGCGCCGGCGGCGCAGCCCCGGCGCGAGGCGCCCGTCTAGACGTCCTCGCCGATGTACAACCACCGCTCCCCCTCATCGGTGGCGCCGCCGCATTAGTTCGCGATACCCGCCCGACGCCAAGGTTCTTGCCTCGCGCACCAGCCGGCGGACGCGCGAACGCAGCGAGTCGGATCGGTCGTTCCAGTCCTCGGCCACGCGCGCCTCGCCAAACAAGACGGCCCCGATTTCGCGCTGGCTCGCGCCGTCGACCAGCGCGTCATGGACGCGCAGCAACTGGATGCCGCGTTCGATCCAGGGGTCGCGCGGGTACAGTGAGCGGGCGAAGCGGCGATGTTGCTGGAGATGGAGGAGGCGGCGCAGCGGCAAAATGCCGAGCTCGGCGCTGCCGAGCCCATGCAACCGATAGTGCAGATGAACCCTCGTCTCGCCTGCCAGCCGGCCATGTGCCACATCGAGCCGGATATGGTGGCGACCATCCGAGAGGACGGCATGGTCATAGCCGTCCGGATCGGTGACGACGGTCAGCCAAGCGGCGACTCGTTCCAGATCGAGGCCATCGGGATCGGCGCGACCGGTGGGGATCGCTTCAACGCGCAGCGTTCCAGGATCGAGATCGGCATGCCAGATGATCCGCGCCTCGGGTGCCGACCGGGCCGGATCTTCAGCGAAAGTGCAGCCCCCACGCGCGCGGATCCGGACTGCCGCGGGTAACGCTGCTCGCCCGGGCATGCCAGGCGATGTAATCAGGATCGCGACGCAACCACTCCCACATGAGCCCGGTGCGATCGATACCCCGCGGCCGGGCATAAGCGGTGCTCTCGCGCCACGCCTGCTTCAGCGTCACGGGCAGAAACCCGCGAACAGCGCGGAGGCACAGATGCTGCATCGCACAAGACAACTTCTGCGCGCCTGACCAACATGATATGACACTTCCATGACAGGAGTCGCCCGGCGACGGCTTGAGGCCCCGCCGCCTGGCCCACAGGACCAAGAAAGGGCGATCGCCGGGATTCGGGCAGCACGAGACGCCGCCGACGGTCGCGACAGGACCAGATGCCTTATTCGGGCATGGCGATGCAGCTTGCGCGCATCGTCGAAACGGTCGGCAGCGCAGATGAGCTTGCGGCGGCCATGGCCGCCATCAGCATGGAGCTGGGCTTCCAGTATTTCGCGCTCAGCCATCATGTCGACGTGGCCACGGCCGGTGACGCGGCGATCCGGCTGCATAATTATCCGCGGCGCTGGGCGGACTATTATGACGAGAACGCCCTGGGCGTGAGCGACCCGGTGCATCGCGCGAGCCATGTCACCAGCATCGGTTTTTCCTGGTCGCAGATAGCGGCGATGATCCCGTTGACGCCGGCCGATCATCGGATCCTGGAGCTCGGCCGCGCACAGGGCATCGGCGATGGCTTCACCGTTCCGGCCCATGTTCCGGGCGAAGCGCGCGGTTCCTGCTCCTTTGCGGGCGAATCGGGGCGGCCGCTGCCGCACGTCATGCTGCCGATGGCGCAACTCGCCGGCAATTTCGCATTCGAAGCAGCGCGCCGATTGTGGATGGGACGCGGCGGGCTCTTGTCGCGTCCAGTGCCAGCACTGACCGACCGGCAGCGCGACTGCGTTCTGTGGGTTGCGCGCGGCAAGGGCGACTGGGAGATCAGCCGCATCCTGGGGATCAGCGAAGAGACGGTGGCCCGGCATATCAAGCAGGCCTGCGAGCGCTACGGCGTGAACAAGCGGACATTGCTGGTGATCCGGACGCTGTTCGACGGAACCCTCACCTTCTCGGATATCTTTCGCCGTCGCTATGCCCCTTTTCGGGCATAGCGCTGCGACCGGCATCTCGCCGACCCTCGGCCGATCACGGCCAAGGGAGCAAGTGCCATGCTGCATATCCTGCAATCCGCCCCGCCGTCCGCGTCGGACGCGGCGCTGCGCGCGATGTTCGCCGCGCGCAAGTCGGTCTTCGTCGACCTGCTCAAATGGGATGTTCCGGTCCTCGAGGGCCGCTATGAAGTCGACCAGTTCGACGATCTCAACGCCACCTATCTGATCCTCGCCGAACCCGACGGGTCGCACCTGGGCTCGGCGCGCCTGCTGCCGACCACGCGACCGCATATACTTGACAGCCTCTATCCGGGCCTGTGCGAGGACGGGCCGCCGCGCGCCCCGGACATCTTCGAGATCACCCGCTTCTGTCTCGACCGCCGGCTGCGCGCGGCCGAGCGCCGCGCGGTGCGCGACACGCTGGTGACCTCGCTCGTCGATCATGCGCTGGATCATGGCATCACCGGCTACAGCGCAATCGCCGAAATGGGCTGGTTCCAGCAGATCCTCGCCTTCGGCTGGCGCTGCCGTCCGCTCGGACTGCCGCAAGTCGTCGATGGCGCGATGCTGGCGGCGCTGCGCATCGACATCGCCCCCGACACGCCCGGCCTGCTCGCCGCGGCGGGCATCCAGGCGACACCGGCCATCCGGTACAGCCAGCGCATCGCGGCCTGAAAAAAGGAGCAGGACAATGATCGACAGGCTCGACGACGAGATCGCCCGCAGCGCGCGCGATCTTCTCGACCATGGCTGGTGCGTCCTTGCCGATGCCCTGCCGCCGGCGCATATCCACGCGCTCGACGATGACCTGGCGGGTGATTTCGCGGCGACGCCGTTCGGCCAAGGCGGCTTCTACGGCAGCACCACCAAGCGGTTCGGCCGCCTGCTCACGCGCGCGGCCGGCGCCGCGGCGCTGGTCCAGCACCCGCGCATTCTCGGTATCGTCGAGGCCGTGCTCGCGCCCTGGTGCGAGTGCATCCAGCTCAATACAACCCAGGCGATCGCGGTCCATCCCGGCGCGCCGGCGCAATTGCCGCACCGCGACCAGGACATGTGGCGCGGCCCGGTCGGCGAGGCCGAATATCTCGTCAATGTGATGTGGCCGCTGACCGATTTTACGGAGGAAAATGGCGCCACGCGTGTCTGGCCGGAGAGCCATGGCGTCAATGCCCTGGCCGAGCCGGACGGCGCGCCTCTCGCCGCCGAGATGGCTCCCGGCGCGGCGCTTCTGTTCCTCGGCTCGACGCTCCACGGCGCGGGTGCAAACCGCACACGGGAGGTGCGACGCGGAATCGTCATCGGCTATGCCTTGGGCTGGCTCAAGCCCTATGAGAACCAATGGCTCGCCTATCCGCCCGACGTCGCGCGTATGTTCCCGCCCGATCTGGCGGCGCTGGTCGGTTATCGCCAGCATCGGCCTAATCTCGGTAATTTTGAGGGACAATGCCCTTCGGTGCTGCTGGGCGGGCGCGCGGACCGGCCGCTCGGCGCCGTCGATGCGCTGCGGCCCGACCAGCAGGTGCTGGTCGATGCCTATGCGCAGGAACAGCGAGAAGCGCCGTGAACGCCGGGGCGACCGCCGAACGGGTCCATGAGGCGCTACGCCTCCGGATCATGAGCCGTGAATTCCGGCCAGGCGACAGGCTCGATCCGGCGGTGCTGGCCGCGCCGCTCGCCGCGAGCGTCACGCCCGTGCGCGACGCGCTCCACAGGCTGACCGGCGAGGGTCTGGTGGAGACGCGCAGCGCCGGCGGCTTCCATGTGCCGGCGCTCGATGAACCCGGCCTGGAGGATCTCTACGATTGGTCGGCCGAACTCGTCCTGCTTGCCATCAACGCATGGCGACGCCCGGCCGTACTTCCGATCCTTGGCGACCTCGCGGACGACGCGGCATTGGCCGACCGGACTGCGGCGACGTTTCTGGCCGTTGCCCGCCATTCCGCTAATCGTGAGCATGCGCACGCACTCGACCGGCTCAACGCCCGCCTTCATGCCGTCAGGACCGTCGAAGAGCATGTGCTCGAAGGCACACACGCTGAACTGCAGGCGCTGTGGCAGGCCGTCAGGACCGCCGAACGCAAGCACCTGAAAACCCTGTGCCGCAGCTATCATCGCCGCCGCCGCCGCGCTGCCGCCGACATCGTGCGGGCCGTCTACCGCGCGGACTGACGCCCGCCGCCCTGCCAAACAAAATCGATATAGAATCCGTATAAAGTTCGGATAGGCAGCCGCCCTCCATAGTCTGCCATGGCTGCATTTCGCAGCAGGACGAAGGAGTGCATCATGGAACGTGAAGACGAAGTGATCGACCTCGGCACCGCCAGCATCGAAACCAAGGGCGGCGCCGGCCTGGTCATCGATGCCAAGAATGGCCAGCAGCTCTTCGGCATTGCCGACGACTGACGGCGTCGGCGCGCGGTCCCATGGGATCGCGCGCCGATCTGGGCTTCGATCCTGGGCGTTCGATCATGGGCTTCACCCTTCGCAATGGCATCTCCTTCTGCCGCGTCGGCGACCGGATCATCTTTCTCGATATCGTTGCGGACCGGTATTTCTGCCTGTCGCCAGAAGCCGAGCACAGCTTCCGGGCGCTGGCGGAAGGCGCGACCCCGCCGCCAGACGATTTGCACCTCCAGGGACTGCTGGCGCGCGGCCTGCTAACGGCCTCGGCGGCCCCAGAGGCACCGGCCGCCTGCCCCCCGATCGTCATGCCGCAGACAAGTATTCTCGATCTCGACCTTCCGCTGCCTGCCTTCGCGGGGACGACCAGCGCTCTGTGCTGCCTTGCCGCCACGCGCGCACGATTGAAGATGGCAGGTCTCGGCCGGACCCTTTCCTGGTTGTCGACCCGCAAGTCGCGCTTATCGACATCCCGTGCCTTGCCCGAAAGGCAGGTAGAACGGATCATGGCCGGGTTCGTTTCGGCGGCGCACCTTGCCAGCCAGATCGACCTCTGCCTTGCGAACTCCATCGCGGTGGCATCGCTCATGATCGCGAAGGGAATACGGCCCGACGTCGTACTGGGGGTACAACTCGGGCCATTCTCCGCCCATTGCTGGGTTCAGCATAACGACCGGCTCGTCAACGACCGCGTCGACATGGTGCGGACCTTCACGCCGATCCTGGCCTTATGACGAGGCGCCGCTTTCTCGCGCTGATCGCGACCACCGCCGAGCCGCTATCTCCGGGGCGGATCAATAGCGCGCGCAAGGCTGCGGCATCGCTCGTGCCGCTGATCGAAACCGATCGCTTGATGCTGTGGAGCGACCACCGGCACAGGGTTACACAGGCTGGCAGCCATGCGATAGTCGGCGAGCTGTTCTATCGCGGTAGCACGCGGCCGGAAACCACGCTTGACGATGCGGCATGGACGGCGATCGCCTGGTCGCGGGGCGAGAGACTGATCGAACGCTATTGGGGCAGCTATGTCGCCTTCACGACCGACGTCAGGTGCATGGCGGTCTTGCGAGCACCGATGGGCGACCTGGGATGCTATCATGCCCGGGGCGGCGGCGCGCTCCTGGTCGCGTCCGATCTGGCACTGCTGTCGGATCTCGGATGCCGCTTCGCCATCGATCGCGGCGCCCTTGCGCGTCACATCGCCTATCCGGAATGGCGGCGCAGCGAGACCTGCCTCAACGGCTTGGAGGAACTGCGCGGCGGTGATCGCCTGCTCGTCTTGGCGAACGGGGTAGAATGCGAGACATTATGGTCGCCCTGGGCCTTCGCCACCCAGGACCGGATGATCGACGATCCTGGGGAAGCGGCTCGCGTCGTGCGCAATGCGGTACATCTTGCCGTGCGCGCCCGCGCCGCCGGCCATGATCGCGCCGTCCTGCTGCTTTCCGGTGGCCTCGATTCGGCGATCGTGGCCGCCAGTCTCAAAGCGGCAAGCACGGAGGTGACCGGTCTCAACCTTATCGGCGATGACGCTGCGAGCGACGAGAGGCGCTATGCCGGAATGGTCGCCCGGTCTGCTGGCATCGAACTGCTGACGCGGACTTTTGATTTGGACTGCGTCGATGTCCGGCGCTCGGGTGCGGCGCATATGCCCTATCCGGTGCATCGCTGCTTTACGCAGGCGCAGGACACGGTAGCGGCCGAAACCGCAGAGCGCTGCGGAGCCGATCTCCTCATCGATGGCGGCGGTGGCGACAATGTCTTCTTCGCTTCGCGCACCGTTTCGATTCTCGCCGACTGCCTCGCCACCGGCGGTCTGGACAAGCGATTTTGGAGCGCCGCGCGAGCACTCGGCGACCTGGGCCAGACCGGGACCTGGGCACTGGCCTGGCGCGCGGTACATCGCGCTTGGTTGCGCTCACCAGCCCCGCGCCAGCCGCCGGCAGTCACGTTTCTCTCCGATGTGGCACGATCGATCGTCGCCGACACCATCGCGCACCCCTGGTTCCTGCCGCCGGAAGGTGTCCTGCCCGGTCGTGCAAGCCACGTTGCCCTGCTCGCCCCGGCGCAGAATCTGGTGGAGGCGATCAATGCCCAGGCACCGCAGCAGGCAATTTCACCGTTGGTCTCGCAGCCCGTGGTGGAAGCCTGCCTTCGTGTTCCGAGCTGGCACTGGCTCGCGCCGGGACGGGATCGGGCGACCGCGCGTCGCGCCTTCGCGCCCGAACTCCCCCAAGAAATCATCGCGCGCCGATCAAAGGGCACGCCCACCGGCTTCGTCGCGGCGATCTTCGACAGGGAGCGCAAAGCCATCCGCGACACGCTGCTCGGCGGCCGTCTGGCCGACTTCGGCCTTATCGACGAAGCCAAGCTCACGCAGGCGCTGTCAGCGCCCGGCCCGGTTCGCGATCTGCGCTTCGTGCAGATCATGGAACTTGTCGATGCCGAAACCTGGGCCGCAGCGCAAATGTAAGGACCAGAACCGCCTACGACAGTTTGGTCTCTTCGTGGATGCTGACCTCACGCTTCGCCATTCACCGCTGCCCGGATCGCCTGAGCATGGGACAAAACCGCCATTCCTTTGCACGACTGTGCGTGTCGGGTTTCGGATAAACCTGCCGTTTATTATCCTGAATGGATCAGCGGCGGCGTTGCGGCTGCTGGGCGGCCAATGTCCTGCTAGCGGAGATTGCTGGAAAAACACCTGTTTGTCGCGCATCACTGGAACGAACCTTTCCTCCAAGAGACCGAGACGTACGACTGGTTCCAGGATCGGCCTGGAAAGAATCGTTTCTCGTGCGATTGACATACGGGAAATCTACTCTGCACTGTCATTAGCAGTATGACAGGGATCAAAGGCCTCGATAGGGAATGGTGACCAAGGAGGCCTTGAACGCGTGGTTTCGCCTCGAGGTGCTGCGGCGTGAGCCTGTTCTGACGCAATTTATCAGCCGCCACTGGCACTCGTCGGACGAGCTGCTCGATATCCGGCAGGATGTCTACGAACGTGTGCTGCTCGGCGCCAGTCGCGCCCTGCCGGACCTTGCTGGTCCCTATATATTCACAGTCGCTCGCAACGTCATGATCAACCGGGCGCGACGCGCCAAGATCATCAAGATCGACCTGGTCGCCGAACTGGAGCAGGTGGTGCCCGACATGGACTGGCTGACCCCTGCCCGCCATCTGGAGGCGCGCGAGGAACTCAGGCGGGTCCAGGCCGGGCTGGACATTCTCCCTCCCCGGTGTCGCGAAATATTGCGCCTTCGGAAAGTGGAGGGCCATACTACGAGAGAGGTGTCGCAACAGTTGGGGATCGGCATCGATGCGGTAGAACAGCAGGTGACGTTGGGGATGCGCGCCCTGATCGACTTCATGCATGGCGGCGATGGACGCGTGCAACGGCCAAGCCGGGCGCGAACAATCAAGCATGGACCGGTTTCATGACCCATCATTCCAGTCTTGAACAGGCAGCCGCGCTCTTCCTGATGCGCAGTCAGCAACCGGACTGGTCGGACGCCGATCAGCGCGAACTCGACTTGTGGCTTGAGCAATCGATGGCGCATACAGCCGCCTTCTGGCGGCTTCAGGACGGTGGCGCGCGGGTCGACCGGCACCTGAGCGCGGCACTCGCCCGGCAGGAGCCGGATGGCGGCTTTCCTGACGGGCTGCGGCGGCGTTTTCAGATCGCCATCACCCGGCCCGTGACGACCCTGTTGCGCCCAACCCTCCTGATGGCAGGCTTCATGGCGATATCCATCGCCGGATATCTCGCGTTTACGGTACGGGAGCCAAGGCCGGAATATACCCGGCATATGACGAAATTCGGTCAGATCGGAAAGCTTGCGCTCGCCGATGGCAGTCAAGTTGAACTCAATACCGACAGTGACGTGCGCATCGCCAACGCACGCGACGAACGCATGCTCTGGCTCGATCGAGGAGAGGCCTATTTCGAAGTCGCGAAAGACGAGGGCCGCCCCTTCGTCGTCCATGCCGGATCGCGGCGCGTGACCGTGCTTGGCACGAAGTTCGCGGTTCGCCGCGAGGGCAATGACATCACCGTTTCGGTGCTGGAGGGACGGGTTCGCGTCACGACCGGGACAAAGCCGGACGGAGGATCGGCACTGCTCACCGCTGGCGAGATCGCCGCGACGAACGGACAGTCGATGCTGGTTACCGCCGGCAGGCTCGCCCAGATTCGCAAGAGCCTGTCATGGCGCTTTTCGATGCTCACATTCGACAATATCAGCCTGCGCGATGCGGCCGCGCAGTTCAACCGCTACAATATTCGCCAGTTGGTGATCGAAGGGCGCGATGCGCAGAATCTGCGTATCAGCGGTTCTTTCCGTATGGGTAATGTGGAGGGGTTCGCCAGCCTGCTCGAGCACGCCTATGGTCTCGATGTCGCCCGCTCCGAAAATAGGATCGAAATTAATTCGCGGTGAGACATACGGGATTTCTCCGCCCATGTGTCCTTATGATCGACCAGTAAGAAAACTGGCGATCAAGGGGGTAGGATAGATGGGCAACAAATTTCTGGTCGCGATGCTCTGCGGCGTGTCGACCATGCCGGTATCATGGCAAGCGGAAGCGCAGACGCCAGGTCAGGCGCAGGCCCTGACGCAGCAATTCAATATTCCAGCCGGGAATCTGAAACAGGCGCTGGATCTGTATCGCGATCAAACCGATATCCAGTTGATTTATCGACCCCAGGAGGTCGCGAAGGGACGAAGCGCCGGTGTTTCGGGACTGCTGACCAGGGAAGCCGGTCTGCGCGCCCTTCTTGCGGGTTCAGGCTTTCAGCAACATCATGACAGTTCGGGCGCTATCGCGATCATCCCCAGCCGCACCGCTGCTACGGTGGCAACCTTTGAACGGACCGCGCTGATCCAGGAAGGCCCGGTCGTCCCGGCAGCGGCGACGGAGGCGGCCCCGGAAGGGACACCAGATATCGTTGTGACTGCCACGAAACGGTCCGAGAATTTGATGAACATTCCGGTCGCCGTCTCTGCCCTGTCTGGAGACACGCTTACCGCGCTCGGCGTGCAGGGGGTGCAGGCCCTCCAGATTGCGACCCCCGCCGTCGTCTTTCCAAACACCGGCGCATTCTCGCAGCCCTATATCCGCGGGGTGGGCAGTCGGCTTAACCAGGCCGGGTTCGATCCGAGCGTCGCAGCCTATGTCGATGGGCGATATATCGGGCGCCAGTCGTCGATGAACTTCGAATTCGCCGACATCGAACGGGTCGAGGTGCTCAAGGGGCCGCAGGGCGTGCTGTTCGGGCGCAACGCGTCGGCGGGCGCAATCCGCATCATCACGCGCGATGTTTCCAAAGACTTCGAAGGCTATGTCAAGGCCGGCTACGGAAATTATAACCGCTGGATGCTGCAGGGGGCGGTCAACATACCCATCAGTGATACGCTCGGCATCCGCATCAGCGGCGACACTTTGCACCGGGACGGTTTCGCCAAGAACATCTTCCCCGCCGGGCGCAAGCAATGGGACGACCGAAATTGGTATTCGGTGCGCGGGAAGATCCGCTGGGAGCCGACGGACTGGTTCGATGCCCGGCTGACCGGCAGCTACTGGACATCCAACGATCTGGCCGGAACCGACGTCGTCCAGGTCGGCCGCCTCGATCTTTCCACCGGACTCAGGCTGGGAGGGATCACCGGCACGGACAGCAAGCATGTGGCGAGCGCGCTTCAGCAACCGAACGACAAGCGGGAATATGCCACGGAACTCGACCTGCATTTCAACCTCGGCTTCGCCGACCTCACGACCATCACCACTTACGCAGATCTGAACAATGTGCTTGGCTTCGATGGCGATGGCACCAGCGCCCAGTTGGTTGACGCAGTGATCTTCGAAAAGTCGAAGACCTTCTCGCATGAGATTCAGCTCGCGTCGGCTGGCAAGGGCCCTTTCGAATGGCTCGTCGGCGGCTATTATTTCCATGACGACACGGATTTCGACACTATCGTCAATCGTGCGACAGCCGTTCCTGCGTCGCCTGTCGCCAGCCAGAGTGACGAGAATGTCAAGACGAAGTCGGTTGCCGTCTTTGGCCAGCTGAAGTGGAATATCACCGACAAACTGAGTCTCACGGCCGGCGGCAGGTATACGCATGACAAGAAAAGTTGGTACGCGGGTCCATCGGGCAATTCCCCCGTCACCCTTCCAGGTCCATTGCCCTTTATCGGCGAAAAATCCTGGTCGAAATTTACGCCCAGCCTGACTGCGGAATATGATTTCGGCGACGTTTTGACCTATTTGAAATTTGCGCGTGGATATAAGAGCGGCGGGCCGAACTATCCTGCCAATCAGCCGGTCGTTAATCCCGAAACCCTCGACATGTACGAGGCGGGCCTGAAAGCAAGCCTGTTCAATCGCAAGCTGCGGACAACGTTGTCGGCCTTCTATTATGATTACTCCGACCTCCAGGTCAGCCGTGCGGCTGCCGAGGGTAGCGCCGTCGTCACCACCGAGAATGCGGCGAACGCCAAGCTCTACGGTCTTGACGCCGATATGAACTGGGCGGTCAGCCGTGCGTTCACCTTGACTGGCGGGATATCTCTGCTTCACTCCGAGTATCAGGGCTATCTGGCCAACGCCAAAGTCTATCGCGGGTTAATCCCACCGGGCTCGACCCTGGCTGTGCGACCCGCCGGAATGATCGATGTGGGCTTCAACGCGAGCGGCCAGAGCCTGCTCCGGGCACCCAAATTTTCGGCCTTCGCCGGAGCGAACTATACCGTCTCTGTCAACGGCGGAAAAATTCCCGTCAGCTTGTCTTACGCTTACAAGAGCAGTTATCTGTTCGACTTCATCTTCGACCCACCTGGCATAACCGAGACCGGCTCAACTAGCGCTCTGAGGCAAAAGGGCTATGGCCTGGTGAACGGCCGGATCGGCTTCACGCCGGACTCGGACAGGTGGAACGTGTCCGCCTGGGTCAACAATGCGTTCGACAAGAAATATTTCGACGATGTGGCGGCCGCAGGCACCGGCATCCGGGCATCCTACGCGCCGCCACGGACCTATGGCGTCGACGTTCAATTTAAGTTCTAGCTCAAAAGCGCTGTGGGACCCCGGTTCCACAGCGCCGAATGCGCGATAGGCCCTTGCCGGACGGCGGACCGGGCGGGTCAAGGCCAAAGGCCGCACAGACGACAAAAGCCTCATAACAGCGGCGCTCAGCCGAGGCGATGATACATTCGAACTATGGGACGAAGGTCAAATGCGTAACATCATGTTGGGATTGGCGGCGATCGTCATGGCCATGCCGACGCTGGCTGTCGCCTTGCCCCCGCGCAATCCGTTTCTGGCGGATTCCGTCATTCCTATTTTCCATAATGATTCAGGCCAGACCGGCGCGACTGCGGTTCCAGGCCCGATTGACGAGAGCCGGACGATCGAGCAGGAGAATATCATCTGGAAAAAGCTTGGTCCAAGCGACGGCTATTCCTACCAATATTCCGGGCTATATCCCAACGGCAAGCGCGTCGGCTGGTTTGGTGGCCAGCAGCAGCTGGTCAAGCTGGATGCCGACACGTTGGAGACCATTTCCACCTATTCGCTGCATGAAGGCAAATTCTATTCTCCCGAAGAAATCGGGCGACTGATCGACAAGGCTGACAAGCTCAGCAGCCAGGCTTTATATGATGCTATCGTGCCGCCACTGGCGATCGGCATCGAACGTGGCGCGCAGGCGATCTACCGGCTGATAGATAATGAGAACAATCTTTATGTTCTCTACACGGACAGGAGCAGCGGCGATCAATATATCCGCAAATTTGGCGATGCCGTCATCAATGATCCCAATTCCGACATCGTTCTGAAACAACAGATCAAGCTTCCCGCCGAGGCAGGAAGGCGGATGACAGCCATAGCGATGAATATGACCTATGACGGGACGATCATCGTAGTCACGCTGGACGGAACGCTATTTGCCGTATCGCGGGATTTCAGGATACTGGATAAAGCCGTTTTGGCCGACCGCGCCACGGATGGCAAGGAGTTCATGGACGCGTTTGTCCGCAACTCGATTGCCATCGACGATGCAGGCGGCATCTTCATTGTCACCGGCACACGCATGCAACGGGTGAAGTGGACCGGAACGAAATTGTCGTTCGACGAACGGGACGGTGCATGGTCGGTGCCCTACGCAACCGGGCCGCGCGGTAGCGGAACGACGCCGGCGCTCTTGGGTTGGGAAAAGGCCAGCGACAAGCTGGTCGTGATCGGCGATGGCGTTGGCAACGCCGTGCTATACTGGCGCGACCACATTCCCGATGACTGGCGCGGCCTCTCCGGCCAGCCGCGGCGGGTGGCCGCGATCACGCCGATCCGGTTCGGGAAAAACCCTATCCGCCTGGAAAATGCGCTCGTCACCCAGGATTATGGCATATTCGTTGCCAACGACACGCTCGAAACGAAAATTCCCTGGCAAGGGTCGCAGATGAAGACGACACTGGCGGAGAAATATGCCGGCCAGACCGGCGGCAACGAAATCAGGGGCGGCATGAAATGGACGTGGAACCCGCAGACGCGGTCGCTGGATATAGCCTGGAAAACCCCGCTGGCGCTGGTGGCGTCGATATGCACGCCGAACGCCAATCATCTGCTTTATTGCGTCGGGATGCGGGATGGCGCTTCGACGATCGAGGCCATCGACTGGAATAATGGCAAATCCGTGTTCCACTATGTGCTGGGGAAGAGCTATCGCTATACGGCCGTGGGTGGGTTGGTGAATATCGCTCCCAACGGCGATATCGAATGTGGCTGTGCGGGAGGATTTGGCATGTTCCGGGTGCGCACCCCGCCGCAGGCGAGGTTCCAGCAGTGACCGGATTGTTGGTCTGCCCTCAGTTTTGAAGAGAGCCCGTGGGGACGAACAGGGATGGGCACTCTGCCGAGACCAATCTCGTAGTTGCATTGAATGGTCTATCGGGCATCGCACGGCCGAACTGGCAAATGCCTGCTGCTGGGATGAGCTTCGAACTGACTGAACATCTTAGACTCGCGCATAGCCGATCGCCGGCGTCCATCATTGCAAATGACGGCTTTTCCCAACTGAGGACGTTCTGGCGGTGGAAGGTGAACGACCGAAGCTGGTCGGGAACAGTCACCTGATAGCCTCAGTCAAGGGAAACCATTCGAATCTCTGCCTCAAAAAGGTCAGACGGACATCAGCAAATTAGCGGACTGGAACCGGCTCAGGTGAAGGCTGCCCTCCGGATCGCATGGCGTGCCAGCGACGATATTGCGCGATCTTGGCCCCATCCGGATCTTCCCGATCCTGCAGCCAGAAGGAGAACCAGTCCAGATTGCGCTCATAGACGGCACGCCGGTGGATCGGCTGCCATTTCACGTGGAATTCGTCGGGATAGACATACATCTCCACCGGCTTGTTCTGCTCGTGCAGAGCACCATAGGCTTCGAGCGCCAGCCGGAACTCATTGTCAGCGAGTTGCATGAGCAGCGGTGTATCGATCCGGCCAGCATTGCGGGCCAGCGACATGTCGCGCCAAAAGTCCGGATTGCCTCGGGTCACGGGCGGATAGCCCATCCCGCGCAGCCACTCCGCCCAGGCGATGCCGCCATAGGTGGCCGTGGTGTTGGGTTCCATGCAACAGGTACTGAGCGCCGCGGCTGCGAAGGCTTTCGAATTGATCAAGGCGAAGGCAACGGTCGACGCGCCGTCGCTCAGGCCCGTGATGCCCACGCGCGCTGGATCGATGTCGCTACGATCAACTGTCATACGCACGCCGGTGAGAGCCGATGACAGCAGGCTGCGCCGTTCACCCCAATCCTTCTGGTTGGCGGCGTTGATCTCGTACCAGGTCCTAAGCTGGGGAAAGGCCGCAGCGAAGAAATTGGGCCGCTCGGTACTGAGCACGGCGATCCCGCGCTGGGCGAGCAGGAAGATCGGATAATCGTCGCCAGTGCCACCGCGCAGGAAGCCGTCGCTATGATATTGCACGACGACCATCGGCAGTTTCTCTCCGGGCTTGTGACCGGGCGGAAGGACCAGGTCGCCCCACGCTTCCAGGCCAAGATCGTTGCGCCATCGGAGCCGAGTGACAGAACCCAGGCGAATGCCGGAAAATTCGGGATTGGGATCAAAAATCGTGCGCATCCTGCCGTTCGCGGTGTCGATGGCGATGATTCTGCGCGGGGACCTGCTGTCTTCGCGAGTACAGACCAGTTCGGTACCAGCCATCACGCAGCCGTGCAGCACGTCGGTTGTGCGCAACAAGGCGGTCGGACGGGCTGCGCCGGGTCGCCAGCGATAGAGCGCCATCGCTTCCTTGGCCCAACCTTCCCGGCGAAGAATGAGTACCGACGAGCCTTGCCACCACAGCGAGACGATGCCGCCTGCACAGGCCTCGGCATCGCAGTGCCGACTGCTGTCACCGTTCGTGACGACGAGCCTCGCGGGCGTCAGCGGCGAAATGTTCGAACGCTCGAGATGCGCCTTGCGGCCGTCAGCACTGATGGCTTCGGGATCCACCGGCATGTCGGCTGGTGCGGCGCGTTCGACTGCCGCTTGCTCCGCAGCATCTGCTGGCACGGTCGCGCCGGTACGCAAATCGACGGCGGTGACCTCCAGCGCCTCGGTGGCCGGGGTCAGCGGCCGCGCGGAAATCTCTGGCGAGACCCTGCGGTCGTACAGCCACCCTGACTGGCCTTCGCGATCCAATTCCGCCTGCACAGTCGCCGCTCCCTTGCGCGTGCCATAGAGCAGCCGGGTCCCATCCTTGCTCCAGGCCACGGCTTCGACATCGACTTCCGAGCGCGTGACGGCGTGCGCGCCGCCGACGTCCGCCTGTGCCACCCATGCCTGAGTCACGCCATTGTCGCGCCGCAGATAGGCGAGCCTGCGTCCATCAGGGGACCAGGACGGAACGATGGTGCGCGTTGCGCCACTCGGCAGGTAAAAGCCGCGCTGCACGTCCATGATCTTGATGAGTTCGCCGCCCCGATCGACAATGTCTGGTGAGCCGACACCCGTCAGTCCGCTGACGACCAGTGCGCGGCAATAGCTGTTCGTCGCGAGATCGGCGCGGTTGATGATATAGGCGATACGACTGCCGTCCGGCGAGACCGCGAACGGGCTCGGGCCATTGAAGACCGCGGAATCAGGATCGCCGATCTCGCGCAGCTGGATGAGGTCCGCTGCCGTAAGGTTACGTTTCACGATACTCGATGCTTCATGCGCGGGCAGCACGTCTTCGCAGTTCGCCCAAGCCGTGGTGGGAAACAGAAGGCACAAGGCCGTAAGCCCGAAGCAGTCCCTTATATTGGCGCTCACCATTGCCGGGTGATCCCGAAAGCGATCATCCGGCCGACAGGTGAATAGTTGGTCGAATCGTAAGGCGTGTCGTAGGGTATCGAGGTCGCGATCGGATCGGGCTTGTCGTTGAACAGGTTCTGGACCGACAGGCTGAACTCGAGACCGCCGAGCGGAGACTCGGAATCGAGCCGGTAGCGCGCGGTGAGGTCGAGCGTGGTCATCGCTTTGACGCGCACGGCCGGTGTCGAGCGGGTGTCACTGACACCGCCAGTGTAATTGCCATTGGCCGCCAGTGTGAGATTGCCGCCAGTCCATGCGACCGCAGCCTGTCCGCGCCAATGGGGCGGATTGAAGATGGTGCCGGCAAGGTCGTAGATTGGCTGACCAGCGCTGAGCTGCTGGTCGCTTTCGAGATAGGCGATGTCGAGCGACAGGCGCAGTCGCTGGTCTGGCGCAATTGCGGCATTGTAGCTCGCCAGCACATCGACGCCGCTCGCGCGCTGCCGACCGGCATTGAGATTGGTATTGTCGACAATCGCGACGACGTTCGCCGGATCATAGGGCACGCCGGTGATGTTGAGGAAGGTGCCCGCACTGGCGATGGCGGCCGCCTGTTGAGTAGCGCTCGGGTTGAAGATGATCTGGTCGGCGTAGATCGGATTGCTCAAGGCCTGGGCCAGCAAGGTGATCGGCGATACGATCCGGTCGCGATAGCGTACGCTGAAATAGCTGATCTCGAGGCTCGCGCCCGGCAGTGCGCGCGGATGCAGGGCAAGCGTGGTCGACCAGGTCGTCGCCTTTTCCGGCTTGAGATCAGGATTGCCACCGAGGATGAGAATGGCGCCCGCGCTCGCCGACGTCCCGGTCGCACCCAGCGCTGCGGAAGGAAACAGGTAGACCGCGCGCGGCTGATATTGCTGATAGAGTGTTGGCGCCCGGAAGGATTTACCCCAGCTTCCTTTCAAGCTGCTATCGGGCGTCATCGCCCATGACAGACCGAGCTTGGGCGTGGCGACTTCGCCGATGCCGGGGTAGCGCTCATAGCGAAGGGCGGCACTGGCATCGACCTTGGTCATGAGCGGTAGATTCTGATCTGGGCCGATCAGGGGGAGGCTCAATTCCCCGAAAGCGAACAGATTGTCCTGGGCGGCGACGGTGTTGACCGCGCTCCCTGACCCGACGAACCGCTGGAAGCCGATGTCACGATAGCCGCCGCCAACGGCGATCTTGGCCACGCCACCGGGCAGGCGGAAGAGGTCGCCATTGGCATTGATCTCGACCGATTTGGCCGTGTTGCGATAGAAGCTGGGGCCGGAATCGCTGCAGACCGCGAGGGCGCATTCGACCTGATGATAGTCGACCCGTTCCTTGCCGTAGGTGCCGCCAAGCGCGACCTGCCAGCCGCCGGACAGATCGAGCGTGAGGGTCGGCGCGATACCGAAGGATTTGTCGACCGACGAGAAGGTCGCCTTGCCCTCGTCAAGATCGCCACCTGCCACCGTTGGAAATGTCAGGTCGCTCCAGCGGATATTGTAGAGCCCGTCGACCGAGAAGGTCAGGCCGCCGCCCAAGTCCTGATGTCCGCTGGCAACGGCGCTGTGGTGGCGCAGCGCCGGGTAAAGATCGAGCCCCGGGGAACGTGTCGCGGCGTAGGACCGCTGGCTCGCGCGGATCGCAGTGTTGCTGCCATATTCATAGGCGGCGAACAGCCCGCCTGATGCCCATGTGCGCCCGACGAGCGCGCCATATTGCTGCTGGAAATCGCCTCCATCCGTGGTGCCCGCCAAGCGGGCATTGGTTTCCAGGCCATCATAGTCCCGGCGCAGGATGATGTTGGCGACGCCCGCGACCGCGTCGGAGCCATAGATTGCCGACGCGCCATCTGGAACGACCTCGATACGATCGACGGCGGAAACCGGAATGCCCGATACATCGACGCTTTGCCGGACAGCCGTATAGGCAAGGCGCCGGCCGTTGAGCAGCGTCAGCGTAGCATCGCTTCCAAGGCCGCGCAGATTGATGGACGATCCGCCACCCACGTCGACGCCACTGGCGTCGGGAACATTCATGCCGATGCCGGGGTTCTGCCCGCCTCCGAAGCTTTGCGGGATACTGCGGACGACATCGCCCAGGCCAGCCTGGCCGGAATCGCGGATATCTTCCTGACCGATCCGGACCACCGGCGAAGCAATCGCGGCACCGCGCAGCCGGCTTCCCGTGACGACAATATCCTGCCCGTCATTTGTCGAACTGCCGTCACGGCTTGTGCGGGCCTGCCGCACGGCAAAGCCGCCATCGACAGGCGTATAGGCCAGCCCGAATCGGTCGAGCAGGATGCGCAGCGCTTCCTCGATCGTGTAGGAACCGTGAAGCGCCGGGGCCTGCTTGCCCGCCACGATCTTGCTGTCGACCAGCACGGTGATACCGGATTGAAGTGCCAGCGCCTTGAGCGACGCGCCCAAGTCTTGCGCCGGCACTTCAAAGGAATGGCGCTTTACGTCCTGGCCTCGCGCGACCGAAGGGCCCGCCACCAGCGCCACGGCAGCGATGCTGTTGAACAGATATCTTGCGTCAAATCGAACCATTACCCTGTGTCTCCCCCCTGGCCACGTCGTGGCTGGTTGGCGGGGAGACGCCTGGTCCTGAAAACCCACGACAGATTTTTTCAGCGAAGGGTCAAAACGTCCTACGGAGCACGGCGAAGAAGGATCACGCCCGGATCGGTTCGGTCGATACCGAGCCCGAATGTCGCCGCCACGGCCTGGGCGAAGGCGTCCGGATTGCGCACCTGGAAGGCACCGGTAACCGACAGGCGGGCCAGCTCAGGCTCGGCAAGGCGTATCTGGATGCGGTTGTAGCGGTTGACGGCGGCGACGGCATCGCCAAGCGGGCCGCCGTCCAGCGCGAGCATGCCGGACACCCATTGGGTTTCGCCTGCCTTCGTAGGACGGGGCGTGTCGGCACTGCCCAGGTCTGCGGTCTGCCCCGCGGCAAGCGTTCTAACAGGATGGGTGGCCGGGGCACTCGCGCTGGCGAGATCGACCCGCCCCTCGATCACCGCCACCACAGGACTGCTGCTCTCCACGCTGACGTCGAACAGCGTGCTTCGTGCAACGACAGTGCCGCCGGGAACCGTAACAGTGAAGGGGCGCTTGCCGTCTGGCGTAACGCGAAAGCGCGCGCGGCCTCGTTCCAGCGAGACTTTCCGCTCGCCCGCGGAAAGGGTGACGCGCACGCGCGTGGCGGTGTCGAGCGTGAGCTGCGATCCGTCCGCCAGCGATATCGTCCTGATTTCGCCCAGCGCGGTTTCGTAGGTCGCGGCTTGCGCCGGAGAAACCAGCTCGAGAGGATATCCATAGCGCAGCAAGCCGACACTGCCGATCCCGAGCAGGACGACGACGCCAAGGCTGGCAGCCGCAACATGGGTACTGTGCCGCATCAGGAAGGGTGCGCGAACCAGCTTCCGCGTGCGGCCCACGTCGCTGTCGAACAGTAATCGGCTTTCCTGCCAGTGGCGCTCCGCCTGTTCATAAGCGATCCGGTGACGCGGATCGGCATCCATCCAGACGGCGAAGGCCCGCTCGACATCTGGTCGAGCAGGTTCCTGCCGGCGCGCCAGCCAGTCCCCGGCGGCATCCCGGATGGCGCGCGGTATGGCACGGACTTCGTCAGGCATGATCGCTGAGGTGCCGCCCCAGTTGCTTGATGGCCCGGCTCATCTGCTTTTCCACGCCTCGCACGCTCAATCCCGTCTGTTCCGCGATTTCGGCGTAACTATAGCCATCAAGGCGGCAAGCGAGAAATATTTGCCGGGTGAGCGGCTTGAGGCGCAGGACGGCCTGTTCGATACGGGCAAGGCGGTCGCGCGCCTCCAACGCGGCGACAGGATCCCCGCTTCCAATTTCGACATCGTCGATCGGCACATGGTGGGACTGGTGATTGCGGGCGGCGGCGCGAGCGTGATCGCGCAGGAGATTGTGCGCGGCCTCGCACAGATAGGCTCCGGGCGCATGGATCGCGACGGCATCGGTCTGCGCGCGCGCGACAAGACGGGTGAAGACCTGCTGGACGATCTCCTCGGCGCGGTCGTCCGGGGCGCGACGATCGAGGAAGCGCAGGAGCCGTGGCCTTTCGGTCCGGTACATTTCGTCGATAGCAGTCGCCATCGATGGCACGCGATCATGCGTCGGCGGCAGCGGCTCGCCTTCGTCGAGAGGCAAGCGGGCCGCCCCTAGCGCAGGCCGCATGGCTTGCGGCGCAGTGCGCCGATCCTGGCTGTGGATCGCATCGATCACATCTCCTCGCTCTGGCGAGGCGATGCCGGCGAAAGCCGGGTGTTGAGAACATGCACGAGCACATGCGCCAACGCCTTTGGCCGCGAACGGCTTGGACATGCGCGTCGGCCACCCGGCCGCACGATGGCGGATCCATTTCATCTCGCACGAGGTTCTCACGCCTCGGCGCCATGCATCGATGGCGCGCCTTCAGCTTATCGCAGGTCATCCAAGACGCAAGCCCGGCTCTGCGGGACAAGGCGATTTGAGGCTCTGAACACGCATAATATCCGTCAAATCGAGCAGCGTCACTGCCGATGAATTTTTCTTGTCGGGTATCTCTGAATCCGAGCGTCATGGAATGATGGCGAAACGGTTTTGGGCTGCGGATCGGCAGCTTCCGGCGTCCTCACGCACGTGGCTTTGGAGTGAAAGACTGTCCGATGGATATGCCCACCACGCAGTTGGTCCCTGCATTGCTGTCCCGTACCGAACTTCACGCCTTGGTCTGGGCCGAGCCTCTCCGTCACCTCGCAAGACGCTTCGGCATTTCGGATCAATGTCTCGCCAAGCTATGCGACCGTTTCGATATCCCGCGTCCTCGGCCTGGGCACTGGAACAAGGTCGCGGCCGGCAGGGAGATCGCCATGCCGGTCTTGCCGCCCGCGAAAGCCGGTATGGACGAAACGATAGAAATTACGCCCCAGTCGGCTGGAGGCATGGCAATGGAGGGAGACGCTGCTCTTGCGGCGGCCCGCCAGAATGGGAAAGCGGTGCGCGTGGCGGAGCGGCTCTCGGATCCGCATCCCATCATTGCCGGCTGGCTTGCAAATCGAAGGGAGGCGATCGCCGGGGCCGGCTGGTCTATGACATCTGGCCCAATCGGCTGGTCCGGGCTGCGCCTTTCAAGCCCATCGAACGGCGTCGCCTCAGGATATTGGACGCCCTTTTCAAAGCCTTGGAGGCAGAGAAGATCGCCATTGCCGAGACAGACCGGCACGGTCCCGTTGCGCGGTGCGGACGGGACGAGATCGCATTTCAACTCAGGCCCCGGCTCAAGGAAGTGCGCCAGCTCCTCACTGCCGAAGAGAGACGGTGGCATGGCTCCGGCAGGCAATACCGGCGAGACCTGGTCGAGACGGATGTGCTGGTGTTCGAGATCAAGCGCTGGCTGCCCGGCAATTTGTCGCGCCTCTGGCAGGACGGTCGCAAGGGTATGATCGAGGACAAGGTAGGCGACATAGTCGCGACCCTGCTTGAGGCATTCCCGATGATGGCGGCAGCGCGCGAACAGGCCGAGGAGCGGCAACGACTGCGGGAGACCGAGGAACGGTGTCGCCAGATGCTGGCGCGGGAGCTCAAGCTCGACCGCGATCGCTTTCGATGCTTTCTCGAACAGGCCGGCAGATGGCGCGAAGCGGGACTGGCGCGGGATTTCCTCATGGCGCTGCGCGCCGCGATCCCGGACTCTTCATTGGAAATTGGCGGCAGGCCTGCCATCGAGTGGCTGGAATGGGCGCAAGGGCATGTGCAGGCCCATGATCCGCTCACCCAGGATTCGTCCGTCGTCTTCCGGTCGATCGCCGAAGTGACGGAGAGTACCTACCGTGATCGCTAGGTTGGGAGCCTCAGGCGCGTCGGAAATTGGGCTTCAGAACCCTCGCGCCGTCGCGCATCTCGTCGAGCTGATCCGACCAGTACTGCATCATCCGCACGCGCTCGTCCCAATATTCGCCGCGCGTGTAGGCACGCCGGATGGCGTTGGTCTCCATATGGGCGAGTTGGCGCTCGATGGCGTCGGGATTGAACTTGCCCGTTTCGTTGAGCAGCGTTGCCGCCATCGCCCGGAAGCCGTGCGCCGTCATCTCCTCCTGGCCGAACCCGAGCGCTCGAAGGGCCGCGTTGACCGTGTTCTCGGACATCGGGCGACGCGGCGAGCGGAAAGAGGGAAAGCAATATCGTCCTGTGCCCGTCAGCTCCCAGAGCTGCTCGAAAAGCGCAGTCACCTGCGTGGACAGCGGCACGCGGTGCGGCCGTCGCATCTTCATCTTCTGCTCGGGGATGTTCCATACCGAGCGGTCGAAGTCGAATTCGCTCCACTCGGCCTGGCGCAGTTCACCCGGGCGCACGAACAGGTGCGCCGACAGCCTGAGCCCGAACAGGGTGATGGCATGGCCGGTATAGCCTTCGATCGCGCGCATGAGTTCACCGGCGCCCTTGGGTGTCGTGATGGCAGCAAGATGCTTGCCCTTGGGTACGGTCAGCGCGCCGCGCAGGTCACGCGCCGGATCAGTTTCGGCCCGCGTGGTGGCGATGGCGTAGCGGAACACGCGGCTCAGCACGCTGCGCATCCGCCGGGCGCTTTCGTATCGTCCGGTTGCCTCGATCGAACGGAGCACGGCAAGCACTTCCTGGGCGGTAATTTTGGCGACAGGGCGGTTGCCGATCTTGGGATAGGCCTTGGCGAGCAGCCAGCGGATCTTGCTGAGGGTGATCTCCGCCATCCCTTCGCGTTCCTGCTTGCCAACCCATTCCTCGGCGACTAGCTTGAAGCTGTTTTCTTCGGACAGCATCGCGCGGGCTTCGGCGAGCTTGGCTTCGTGCGAGGGATCGAGGCCGGCGGCGATCAGCTTGCGGGCTTCGTCGCGCCGCTCGCGTGCATCGGCGAGACCGACGTCAGGCCACGCGCCGAAGGAGAGCGTGCGCTGCTTGCCGAGATAGGCGTAGTTGAGACGCCAGAGCTTCCTGCCGTTAGGCTTGACGAGGAGATAGAGGCCGGCGCCGTCGGTGAGCTTGTATTCGCGCTCCCTCGGCTTGGCGCTCGTGACGGTGGTCGCGAAGAGTTTTCCCATGGTATCGGCCCGTCCATAATGGGCCTTCGATACCATGCAGGATACCATATTTGTTCCCGATTGGTGCCGGATCAGCCCGGATTTGACCGGACGGTCTTAGCACAAAAAAAGGCTGAAATCAGCCACTTTCGGGACGTCCCCGGACGCTGCCGGAAGAACAAATGGTGCCCAGAAGAGGACTCGAACCTCCACGACCTTGCGATCGCCAGCACCTGAAGCTGGTGCGTCTACCAATTCCGCCATCTGGGCACGGGGTAGGACGGCGCGATTAGCCGTTGGGTGGCGGCCTGTCAATTACGGCAGCGGCATTATTTTCTTCTGTTTTTGGTTTTTCCTGCGTCTCGATCTAATGCCGGCCTGACAAGGATCATGCCCCACCTGGAGACGTTCATGAACAATCCCCCCACCCCGCCGCCGGGGCTGTTCCCCCGCTCGGACGACATAAGACTCGCCTATCGTCACCGGATTGGCATGGAGCCCACGATTATCTTCCTGCCGGGTTACATGTCCGAAATGGAAGGGAGCAAGGCGCTGGCGCTCGACGGGTGGGCCGAACGTACCGGACGCGCGATGCTGCGGCTCGACTATGGCGGCAATGGGGCCAGCGAGGGACAGTTCGAGGATGGTACACTGGCCAGCTGGCGCGATGACGCGCTGCTGCTGATCGACGCGCTGACGGAAGGGCCGATCGTGCTGGTGGGGTCGTCAATGGGGGGATGGCTGGCGCTGCTCATCGCGCTGGCCCGGCCGGGCCGGGTGGTGGGCCTTGTCGGCATCGCGGCGGCACCCGACTTTACTGACTGGGGCTTTACCGACGAGGACAAGGCGCGGCTGGCCAGCGACGGACGGATCGAGGAAGAGACGCCCTATGGCGACCAGCCCTATGTGACGACATTCGCCTTCTGGCAGTCGGGACAGGCGCTGCGGCTGCTGGGTGGCGAGATCCCGATCGACTGTCCCGTGCGGCTGCTGCACGGACAGGAGGATCGCGACGTCCCTTGGCAGACGGCGTTGCGCATCTCACAGCGGGTGCGTTCATCCGATGTGCAGACGTTACTGGTTAAGGATGGCGACCACCGCCTTTCCCGCGACGGCGACATTGCCCTGCTGATCCGCACCGTCGCCAGCCTTTTGGACAGTCTTTGATGCCCCTTCTTCTGCCCCTGTTGCTGATGATGCCGCAAGCTTATGATCCGGAGATCGAGGCAGTCATAAGCCACCGCAAGGCCAAGGTCGCTGCGCCTGCACCCGCAGCGGCTGCCGCGCAACCAGGGCCAAGTGATGGCCGCATTCCCGTGCCCGAAAAATTCGCCAAGCCTTTTCAGGCCTGCCTCGACCAAGCGATAGATTCGCCTGAGCGGGGCGTGGCTTTCGCGGAGAAATGGCGCATCGAAGGCGGCAGTTTCTATGCCCGCCATTGCATGGGCTTCGCCTATGCACGGGCGGAGCGGTGGCAGCCTGCCATCATCGCCTTTGAACAAGCGGCCGAGGAGGCAGAACGCAGCGGCGAAATGGCGCAAAGCGCGCGACTGTGGGCGCAGGCCGGAAATGCAGCGCTGGCGGCAGGAGACGCGGCCAAGGCAAAGACCAGCTTCGATGCCGCCTTGGCCCGCGGACTGCCAGAGGGCATTGAAAAGGGCGAAACGCATCTCGACCGCGCTCGCGCGCTCGTGGCGCTGGGCGACGCCAACGGCGCACGCGAATCGTTGGATATCGCGCTGGATCAGGCGCCGCAGGACCCGCTCGGCTGGCTGCTGTCAGCAACGCTGGCGCGACGATCGGGGCAGACAACGCTGGCGCAGGCCCATATCGCGCGAGCGGTCCAGTTGTCGCCCGACGACGCGTCCGTCGCGCTGGAGGAAGGCAATATCGCGATCCTTTCCGATCATGCCGATATGGCCCGCACCGCGTGGCAGCGAGCGATAAAGCTGGCCCCGCAATCCGTGGCGGGCAAGGCGGCGGCCGACAATCTGACGCGCCTGCCGCCGAGCTAGTGCGAGGCGTCGGTGCGCGGCGGTCAGTTGAGGTAGAAGTCGACGGTCGTGACCACGCGCACTTTCTTGTAAGGCGTGTCGCTCGACCCGTCGGCTTCGCCATCGCGCGGATCGATCGAGAAATAGCCCTGGGTCGCGCTCTTGATGCCGCCGACGCTTGACCCGCTGTCACGCGCGAACTGTTCCGCGGCCGACCGCGCATCCCTCGTGGCAGCGGCTACCATCTGCGGCTTGATGTCATTGAGCCGGGTGAAGCTGTAGCGCATGCCCTGCCCTTCCTGCAGCGTGACGCCGCGCCGTACGAGGTCGAACTGCTGCGCGACGGCGCGCTGGGCGCGGGCGATGTCGGTGGTGCGTAGCAGCATCCGCTGGGTGATGGTGATCGAATTCACACCATTGTTGATATATTGATTTACCCCGGCTCCGGTCGGGGTCAGCGCTTCAGGCTTGAAGCCAAGGCTGGTGAAATAGGCCTTCAGTTCGCGGGTATTGTCGTCAATTTCGGAGCGGACGGCGGGAAGGTCGAAACCGGTAGCGGCATAGCTGATTGACCAGGTCGCAAGGTCGGCTGTGACATTGCGTTCGGCCAGGCCCCGCACCGTCACGGAGCGATCGGCCGCCTTGGCCCGCTTCAGGCCGTCGCCGAGCAGATAGCCACCGCTGACGATGCCCAGAGCCAGTAGCCCGGCACAGCCCAGCAGCACTTTGTCGCGATACTCAAATGTCAAAGCCTGCTCCTCTTCCCACCACGCCCGTGCCGTCTTATCTAATCATGATAATGCCACCGCCGAGATGAACCGTTGCTTGATAGCGACGAATGGAGAAATTAGCGTGATCAAATATCTCCACACTATGGTCCGAGTGACCGACGTCGACCGAACCGTGGCCTTCTTCGAACTGCTGGGACTGCGCGAATTGCGTCGGCATGAGAGTGAGCAAGGGCGCTTCACCCTGGTGTTCCTGGCCGCGCCAGGAGACGAGGACGCGCAAGTCGAGCTCACTTATAATTGGCCGCCCGAGGATGGCAGCGAGCCTGAGCGCTATGAGTGCGGGCGCAATTTCGGCCATCTCGCCTACCGCGTCGAAAATATCTATGCGGTGTGTCAGCGCCTGATGGATGCAGGGGTCACCATCAACCGGCCCCCCCGCGACGGACACATGGCCTTTGTTCGTACGCCCGACAATATCTCGATTGAACTTCTGCAGGATGGGCGGCTGGAGCCGGCGGAGCCGTGGGCTTCGATGCCCAATGTCGGGGTCTGGTGACCATGCTTGAGGTGGTTCGCGTCCCTGTTCTTTCGGACAATTATGTATGGCTTCTGCATGACCCGGCGAGCGGAGAGACGGTCGCCGTCGACCCCGCCGTCGCCGACCCCGTGCTGGCCGCTGCGGCCGCGCGGGGCTGGACCATCAAACAGATCTGGAACACCCATTGGCATGGCGACCATGTGGGCGGCAATGCGGGCATCAAGGCAGCGGCCGGGGCATGGGGCGGCTGCCGCATCACCGGCCCCGCGGCCGAAGCGGAGAAGATCGGGACGCTCGATCGTCAGGTCACGGAAGGTGATGAGGTCCGCATCGGCGATCATGTCGCCACGGTGATGGAAGTGCCCGCCCACACCGCCGGTCATATCGCCTATCATCTTGGCCCGGATCGGCTGGTCTTCGTGGGCGACACGCTCTTTGCGATGGGATGTGGTCGGCTGTTCGAAGGGACGGCGGCTCAGATGTTCGCCAACATGGCGCGGCTGGCGGCGCTGCCCGATGACACGCAGGTCTATTGCGCGCATGAATATACCCAGGGCAACGGCCGCTTCGCCCTCACCGTAGAGCCTGACAATGCGGCGCTGGTCGCGCGGATGGCGCAGGTGGATGCAGCGCGCGCGGAGGGTCGCGCCACGGTGCCGACGACCATCGGGCAAGAACGGGCCACCAACATCTTCATGCGCGCGCGCGACGTGACGCAACTGGCCGAACGCCGCAAAGCGAAGGATACGGCCTGACGGTTCATGCGTTGGTGCGTCGCCTGGAGGGACCAAATGAGCAGAAGAACAGCCATGCGTGCAGGAATATTTCTGGCGCCGCTGCTACTCGCGGCCTGTGCCGGCGGAGACCAGCCGGCCCGCCTCACGGAAAAGCAGACAGCAGCGCTTGAGCGCGCGCTGGCCGGCAAAGTCGCGAGCGAACCCGTCAGCTGCGTGGTTCGCCAGCCGGCCGCTGATCTGACCGCGATCAGCGACAGCGTACTGCTCTATCGCATCAGTTCCCGGCTCGTCTATCGTAACGACCTGATCGGCAGCTGTAGCGGGCTAGGTCGAGGCGATACGCTAGTCGTTCAGACTTCAGGCTCGCAATATTGCCGCGGGGATATTGCCCGCAGCGCCGACCTTGCCACCGGCATGGTGACAGGTGGCTGCGCGCTCGGATCCTTCATCCCGTTCCGTGCTCCAGACCGCTAGGGCGGCGCGTCAGATCTTGTAGAGCGCGTCCAGCCGCTCCTGATAGCGCGCCCGGATGACGTGGCGGCGGATCTTCATCGACGGCGTCATCTCGCCATTGTCGATGGTGAAAGGTTCGTCTGCCAGGATGAAACGGCGTACCCGTTCGGTGACGGACAGATCCTGGTTGACCCGGTCCACCGACGCCCGCAGGGCGGCTTGATAGGCGCTGTCCTCCGCGATGCCTTCGACGCCGCGTCCCCGCGTCGCCGCCCATTCGCGCGTCCATTCCGCATCGGGCACCAGCAATCCGACCAAATGCGGCCGACGGTCGCCATGGACCATCGCCTGACCGATTTCCGGCTGCAGCGTCAATATCCCCTCGACCTTCTGTGGCGAGACATTGTCGCCCTTGTCGTTGACAATCAGATCCTTCTTGCGGTCGGTAATGCGGATGCGCCCCTTGGCATCGATCTCGCCAATGTCACCCGTGTGCAGCCAGCCATCCTGCAAGGCCTTTTCCGTTTCAGCCGCGTTGCGCCAATAGCCGTGCATCACCAGCTCGCCGCGCACCAATATCTCGCCATCCTGGGCGATCCGGACCTCCACCCCGTCGAGCGGCGGGCCGACCGTATCCATGGCGATGCCGGCGCGCGGCCGGTTGCAACTGATCACCGGCCCCGCCTCGGTCTGGCCATAGCCCTGTAGCAGCGTCAGCCCCATGGCGTCGAAAAACAATCCAACATCGGGATTGAGCGGAGCGCCGCCGGATACCAGCGCCTTCATCCGGCCGCCGAAACGCCGCGCGATCTTCGGCTTGAGCGTGCGGGCGAGCAGAAGCTTGAGCGGCAGGTCGGCGATCGCCGCCTGCCCTCTCTGTTCCCTGGCCGCGATCCGCAGCGCCTGCGACAGCAACCACGCGGGGAACTTGCCCTGCTTTTCGATCGACTTTATGATCCGCGCACGCAGTACCTCGAACAGCCGGGGCACCACGACCATGATTGTCGGCCGCGCTTCCTCGATATTGCTGGCAAGCTTTTCCAGCCCTTCGGCATAATAGATCTGGCCCGCCAGCATGATCGGCAGGAACTGTCCACCGCTATGCTCATAGGCGTGCGAAAGCGGCAGGAAGGACAGGAATATCTCGTCGTCCCAGCCGAAATCCTCGGCCACCAGCCTGCCCGCGCCTTCGATATTGCAGAGGATGGCGCCGTGATGCTGCATGACGCCGCGAGGCGCGCCTCCGGTGCCGCTGGTGTAGATGATACAGGCCAGATCCTCGCGCCGCGCGGTCTGCTCGGCGGCGCAGGCATCCGGGTCGGCGATGTGGGACGCGATCAGGTCGCTCCACAGATGGCAGGATATGTGGCCCTGCGCCCCGCGCAACGGCTCCATGCCGATGACGAGGCTCGCCTGCGATCGCAGCACGGCGGGCATCAGCGCCTGCGCCAACTTCGCCGTGGACACGATGACGGCGCGGGCTCCGCTGTCGGTCAGGATATGCTGGTGATCGCGCGTCGTGTTGGTGGTGTAGGTCGGCACCGTGACGCAGCCGGCAGCCATGATCGCTAGGTCGGCAATGCAAAATTCCGGCCGGTTCTCACTGACCAGCATCACCGGATCGCCGGGCTTCAACCCCTGCGCCTTGAGCGCGGCGGCCAGCGAGGCGACCTGATGGGCGACTTCCGTCCAGCTGAGCGACTGCCAGCGGCCCGCCACCTTGCGCCAGAGGAAGGGGGCATCGCCCCTCTGCTTCGCGCGGACGAAGAACATGGTCACCAGATTGGGAAACTGTTCGATCGTCCGCAAGTTGCTGCACCTTTCGCCCTTCGGCGCGTTGCAGCGCGCCCCTCATCCCGTCGGCCGCTATAACGGCCCGCCTCGCCGCGGGCCAAGGCTTTTCATGGGCTTCAGTCGAAAAGACCATCCTGCCCGTTGCTGGGCGGATTGAGGCCAAGATGCTTCCAGCCCGGGCCGTTGAGGCACCGCCCGCGCGCGGTGCGGGCGATGAGGCCCAGCTGGATCAGATAGGGTTCGATCACTTCCTCGATCGTGTCGCGCGGCTCGGAAAGGCCAGCGGCCAGCGTTTCGACGCCCACCGGCCCGCCGCGATAGATGTCGGCGATCATCATGAGATAGCGCCGGTCCATGAGGTCGAGGCCCAGCTGGTCCACCTCCAGTCGGCCGAGCGCGGCGTCGGCGGCGCGAGCATCCACGGCCTCGACCCCCGCGACATTGGCGAAGTCGCGCACGCGGCGCAGCAGGCGGCCTGCGATGCGCGGCGTCCCGCGCGAGCGGCGCGCAATCTCCACCGCGCCGTCGGGCGTGATCCCGAGGTCCAGCAGCCGCGCCGCACGTCGCACCACCAGTTCAAGTTCGTCGACGGTGTAGAATTGCAGTCGCACCGGAATGCCGAAACGGTCACGCAGCGGCGTCGTCAGCAGGCCCTGGCGCGTTGTCGCCCCCACCAGAGTGAAGGGTGGCAGGTCGATCCGCACCGAGCGGGCCGAGGGACCTTCACCGATCATCAGGTCGAGCGCGCGATCTTCCATGGCCGGATAAAGCACTTCCTCGACGGCGGGATTGAGCCGATGGATCTCATCGACGAACAGTACGTCGCCTTCGTCGAGATTGGTGAGCAGCGCCGCCAGATCCCCTGACTTGGCGATCACCGGACCGGAGGTGGCGCGAAAGCCGACGCCCATCTCCTTGGCGATGATCTGCGCGAGCGTCGTCTTGCCGAGTCCCGGAGGACCAAAGAACAGCACATGGTCGAGCGCCTCGCCACGTGCCCTCGCCGCCTCGATGAAGACGCGCAGATTGCCACGCGCGGCTTCCTGCCCGATGAATTCGGCGAGCGACTTCGGCCGCAGCGCCGCGTCGACATCCTCGACCCGGCGGGTGGAGGCAATAAGGCGATCCTCGCTCATTTGGCCGCCTTACGCAGCGCCAGCCGCACGAGCGCGTCGAGGCTTGCATCCTCGCCAAGCTCGTCTTGCGCCGCTGCGACGGCGCTGCTCGCCTCGGCGGGCCGGAAGCCCAGATTTTGCAGTGCCGACAGCGCATCGGCCGCGAAGCCGCCCGCCGCCAGCGGCACCACGCCGGCCATCATGGCACCTGCGCTGGGGACCGCACCAATCTTGTCCTTCAATTCATTGACGATGCGCTGCGCCAGCTTGGGGCCAACGCCATTCGCCCGCGCCACCATGGCCTTGTCACCGGTCGCTATCGAGCGGTGCAGTTCGGCGGGCTCCAGAACCGACAGGATAGCCAAAGCAACGCGCGATCCCACGCCCTGTACGCCGGTCAACAACCGGAACCAGTCGCGCTCGTCCGCCCGCGCAAAGCCAACAAGCCGGATGGAATCTTCCGACACGAGCATTTCGGTATGAACCGTCACCGCTTCGCCGACTGATCCCAGCGCGGCCAGCGTACGGGAGGAAGCACCCACGAGATAGCCGATCCCGCCCACATCGATAACGGCGTGGTCGATGCCGGTGCTGTCCAACCGGCCTGAAAGTTTCGCGATCATGCCCCGCGCCCTTTGGTCATGATCTGTTCTTTACAGCCTGTTTGCGGGCGCGCCAGTCAAAAGAGCGGGCGGCACCATTTGCCGTGTCAGGCGTAGTGCAGGCCGACCATTCGTTCGCAGGAAATGCCGCCCTATGTCGACTGAACTTCCCTTGCTGACCCCGCCCGATTTCGCCTTCCCCGCCGTTCGCCTGTCCGGGCCAGTCGATCAGGCCATGTATCTGCACTTCAAGGACGCGCTGGCAAGCGCGCCCCAACAAGGGCTGGTGGTCGTCGAGATGGCTACATTGGGCGGTGATCCGGAAATCGCCCGGATGATGGGGGAGGACATCCGCTTCCATTCGGACCTCTTCCCCCAGGCGCGCATCGCGTTCCTGGGCAAGACTGCGGTCTATTCGGCAGGCGCCACCTTCATGGGCTTTTTCGCGCGCGAGAACCGCTACCTGACGCGCGGCACGCGGGTGATGATCCACGAGCGCATCATCACCCGCAAGGTTCATCTGGAAGGGCCGCTGTCCACCTGCCTTGCGCCCCTTCAGGCGGCGATCAACGAGATAGAATCGTCGATCGCCATACAGAATGAAGGCTTTGCCAACCTGATACTGGGATCGCACGTGACGATGGAGGAACTGCTGCGGCGCGCGCCTTCAAACTGGTATCTGGAAGCGAATGAGGCGGTCGACCTGGGCTTGGTCACGGCCGTTTTATAGCTCTTGCCAAGCGCCCCGATGCACCTTCTAATCGCTGGCATGAACCGCGCCCATGTTCCATCCTGGATCTTTCCCTGGCGCTACGGCATGTTTCTGCTGCTGCTGACCACCGCTATACCGCTGCTGGCCATTATGCCCTGGCATGAGGCGGCGATGACGAGCTTCGATTGCGCAGCCCTTGCTTTCATTGTCTCGCTCTACCCTCTGATCGACGCCGACCCGGCACGGCTGCGCCGCAGTGCCGAGCGCAACGATGCAGGGCGCAGCCTGATGCTGCTTCTGACCGCGATCGTGTCGATCATCGTCCTGGTCGCGGTCGGCGTGGCGGTGGGTGAACATAGCGGGCGCCAACCTGCCATCGTCGCCCTGCTGCTTGTCACGCTGGCCCTGGCGTGGCTCTTTTCCAACCTCATCTATGCGATGCATTATGCGCATCTCTTCTACCTGCGCGGACCGGCCGGCAAGGATCGTCAGGGGCTGGATTTCCCTGAAACGCCGGAGCCGGAATATCCCGATTTCCTCTACTTCTCTTTCACCCTGGGCATGACGTTCCAGACCTCGGACGTCGCCATCAACGACAAGGCGATGCGCTCGGTCGTCGTCCTGCACTGCCTCGCGGCCTTTGTTTTCAATCTGGGCATATTGGCCTTCACCATCAATGTGCTGGGCGGAGGGTGACCCCAGCCCTTCACGGCTTGCTTACCAATTTCCCCTAAGGACAGCAGCCATGCGCGAAACCCCCGATCCCTGCCCCGCCTCTGCCGTCAGCCATGGCGTCGGCATGGCTGGGCTGGCCGGCCTGGGTTTCTGGGCGGTGCTTGCCCGCCATCACGGCATGGATGGCCCTTATGCCGGCTTTGCCGCAGTGGTGGCTTGCGGCTTCCCGATGGTGGTCTGGTCGCTGATCATCGACAAGGTGCATCGCAATGCCTCGACAGGGATCGACTGGCAGGGCGCACCCCGGCCGGTGCGCGAAAGGCTGGACATCAGCCTGGTCAAGATCGCCGGGCTTTGGGCAACATGGCTGGGGCTGGCGGTTTTCTACTGCGTCGCGCGTTGGTATTGGAACGGCAGCTATCTTCATTCGATGAGCCTTTTCACGAGCGCCGCGCCCTGGCTGCTCGCCGCCTCAGTGCCGTATGTCATCTGGCTCGACCGGCGGCTGGTGGAGCCTCAGGACGCGTGTTACGCCTTTGGTCAGTGGGTCATCGGCGGAGCGGCAGGAACCCCTGATGCGTCGCAGGTGGCCAATCACCTCCGCACCTGGGCCGTGAAAGGCTTTTTCCTTGCCTTCATGCTGTCTATCGTGCCGGGCAATTTCGCGAGCGTCGTCGACTGGCGGCTCGATCAAGCAGTTGCCAATCCGCTGAACCTGGCCGCCTTTCTGATCGCGGTCATGTTCATGATCGACGTGTGCATGGCGACGGTCGGTTATCTGCTGACGATGAAGCCGCTGGACTCGCATATCCGCACCGCCAATCCGTTGCTGGCCGGGTGGGTGGCGGCGCTGATCTGTTATCCGCCCTTCGTGCTGATGGGGAGCGGCGGGCCGCTCGACTATCATGCGGGCGGCGCGGAATGGGACAGGTGGACGCAGGGCCATGTCGTGCTGCAATGGCTGCTGGGCAGCTGGCTGGTGCTGCTGACCGCCGCCTATGCGTGGGCGACGGTGGCATTCGGCATCCGCTTTTCCAACCTCACCCATCGCGGCATCGTGACGCACGGTCCCTATCGCTGGACGCGTCACCCCGCCTACCTGTCGAAAAATCTCTTCTGGTGGTTTTCGGCGCTGCCGTTTCTGACCGTGACAGGCAGCCTGACCGACATGGTGCGCAACTGCGCGATGCTGGCGGTCACCAACGCCGTCTATTACTGGCGTGCCCGGACCGAGGAAGCGCATCTCTCCACCGATCCGGCCTATCGCGCCTACAGCGAATGGATGGACCGCAACGCGCCCGTCCCGCGCTTCTTCGCCTGGGTCGGCGGGCGCCAGAATCCCCACCGCCGGACCGTCCTGCCGGCCGAGTGACGCGGCTGTCCTAGAAGCTTTCTTCCGCGTAGACGCGGCTTATGTCGCCCGCCCATTCGCCATGATAGCGTTCCAGCAATCGTTCGGCATGGGTGCGCCCGGATGAGACGATTTCATCGAGCGGCGCGAGATAGCCGGTCTCATTCTCCCCCAGGCCATTCAGGCGCGCCCGCGCCCGCAGTCCGTGGCGGGCGATGTCCAATACTTGCCCGGCGATGTCGCGCAGCTTGCGGCCGCCTGGCACGGGCGCATCCAGCGCGAGCTTCGGAACGGCATCGCGCAGCGCCTGCCGCCCTTCCATCGTCCAGTCCCGTACCAGGTCCCAGGCCGCGTCGAGCGCCTCTTTATCATAGAGCAGACCGACCCAGAAGGCAGGCAGCGCCGTGATGAGTTCGCCCCGGCCACCGTCGGCGCCGCGCATTTCCAGGAAGCTTTTCAGCCGCACTTCGGGAAAGGCGGTGGACAGATGGTCCTCCCAATCCTTCTCGGTCGGCTTTTCCCCGGGCAAGGCCGAAAGCTTGCCGTCGAGGAAGTCGCGGAAACTGAGTCCGGCCGCATCGATATAGCGTCCGTTCCGGTACACGAAATACATCGGCACATCGAGCGCATAGTCAGCATAGCGTTCATAGCCAAAGCCGTCTTCGAACACGAAGGGCAACATACCCGTGCGATGAGGATCGGTATCCGACCAGATATGGCTGCGGTAGGATAGCATCCCGTTGGGCCGCCCTTCCGTGAAGGGCGAGTTCGCGAACAGCGCCGTCGCCAGCGGCTGCAGCGCCAGGCTGACGCGGAACTTCTGCACCATGTCCGCCTCGCTGCCATAGTCGAGATTGGTCTGGATGGTACAAGTCCGCAGCATCATGTCGAGGCCGAGCGAACCCACGCGCGGCATGTGGCGCAGCATGATGTCGTAACGGCCCTTGGGCATGATCGGTAGAGCGTCGCGCGTCTTGTCCGGCCACATGCCAAGTCCAAGGAAGCCGAGGCCCAGCATGTCGCCGACATATTTCACCTGCTCCAGGTGCCGCTGCGTTTCGGCGCAGGTCTGGTGCAGATTTTCAAGCGGCGCGCCCGACAGTTCCAACTGCCCGGCCGGCTCCAGACTGACGGTGCCGTCATTGCCCGACAGGGCTATGATATTTTCGCCTTCGAATACAGGGTTCCAGCCATAGCGGGTGAGGCCGATCAGCAGTGTGTGAATGCCACCCTGCTCGGCATAGGACGGTGCGTGATGGTCCGCGCGCGCATAGACGAACTTTTCATGTTCGGTGCCAATGCGCCACCGTTCCTGCGGCTTGGCACCCTTGGCGAAGGCCGCGATCAACTGGTCGCGGCTTTCGATGACGGGATCGATTTTCCCTGAATCGGTTCTCGTGCTCATGCCCCGCCTTAGCCTGTCCCCCTGGCGCGTCAAACAAAGCGCGCGGCCGTCAAATAGGTTGCGCATGGTACGGCTTCAATCCTGTTTCGGATTGAAACTGGAAATGCTCTCGACCGCGTTCACTGCCGCCAACGATCACGCCGCTGCCTTGACGCTACCCGCGCCAGTCGCCGTTCAGCGTCATCCAGGCGCTGGTGGCGGCGATCGCGGCAGTTTCCGCCCGCAGGATCCGGGGACCCAACGAGACCGGCACCGCCCTCGCCATAGCCCGGATCGCCTCCCGCTCGGCGGGGTCGAAGCCGCCCTCCGGGCCGATCAGGAACGCCGCCGGTCCGGGATGCGCCGATAATGTCTCAACCAGCGGCTGCCCGCCAGTCTCGTCGGCGAAGAAAAGCCACCGCCCTTCCGGCCAGTCCCGCAGCAGCGCGTCGACCTTCACCATCGCACCAAGCTCGGGCAGCGCGGTGCGCCCGCATTGCTCAGCTGCCTCGACGAGATGCGCATGCAGGCGATCGAGGTTGAGCTTGTCGACGACGGCGCGCCGGGTCAGCACGGGCTGCAGCTTCGCGACGCCCAGTTCGCATGCCTTTTCGGCGATCAGGTCTATCCTCCCCTTCCTGATCGGCGCGCAACATAGCCAGAAATCAGGCACAGCTTCGAGCGCCCGGGTCTGCCTTACGCACTCCAGCACCAGGTCGCGCTTGCGGATGTCGCGCACCCGCGCCGCCCATTCGCCCGACCGCCCATCGAACAGAAGCACGATATCATCGGGCTTCACCCGCATGACGCTGATCAGATAATGGGCGGGATTGCCGTCCACCGGCACCGCGACACCTTCTCCCAGCAGCGTTTCCACATGGAGGCGCGGCGCGCTTTGGGGTGGCCATGCGGGGGTTGCGGTCATCGAAAAATCCATTCATCCGTGCGGGCCGAGCCTGTGACAGCCCTTCGCTTCTCTAAAGAGAAAGAAAAGGCCTTCAAGCTCCGGACGAACGGAGATAAAAGTTTGAACGACGCCATCGTCCCAGACACCCAGGCTCGCGGCCTGCTTGCGCGCCTGCCGGACACACCGCGCGCCCTTGCGCTGCTCGCGCGTTTCGACCGGCCGATTGGCTGGTGGCTGCTTTTCTGGCCGGGCGCCTGGGCCGTGGCGCTGGCAGGTGGCGCGAGCACGCGCTGGCCGCTGGTCCTGTGGCTGCTGCTCGGCAGTATCGCGATGCGAGGGGCCGGCTGCGTTTTCAACGATATCATCGACCGCGACCTCGACCGCAAGGTGGCGCGCACCGCAGCTCGGCCACTGGCAAGCGGAGCCATCTCGCTCAGGATGGCCTGGGCCTGGCTGCTCCTGCTTTGCCTCGTCGGCTTGATCGTCCTGCTCCAGCTGCGACCCTATGCGCAGATCGTGTCTCTCGGCAGCCTCGCTTTCGTCGCCGCCTATCCGTTCATGAAGCGGATCACCGGCTGGCCGCAACTCTGGCTCGGTCTGGTCTTCTCCTGGGCTGCACTCGTCGGCTTCAGCGAGGTCGCCGGCAGCCTCGGCGCTACGGGGCTGCTGCTCTATGGCGGCACCATATTCTGGGTGGTAGGCTATGATACCATCTATGCGCTGCAGGACCGGGAGGATGATGCGCTGATCGGAATCGGATCGAGTGCGCTGTCGATGGGCCGACATGTCCGCGCCGGAGTGGCGCTCTGCTATCTTCTGGCACTGTCGCTCTGGGCTGCCGCCTTGTGGCAGGTCAGGCCGCAGTTGCTCGCCCTCGCCGCTCTGCTACCGATGGCCGCGCATCTCGGGTGGCAGGTGACAAAACTCAAGGAAGATGGGGCCGACCCCTTGACCACGTTCCGATCCAACCGCTTCGCCGGCCTGCTGATGTTCCTCGCCTGCCTTGTCGTTGGTAGCGCATGAGCGCCCTTCGCGAGGGCGAGGATTGCTGGCGCATCGCCCGCGCGGCGAAGGCCAGCGTCATCATAGACGCCGACCAGTATTTCCGCCATTCCCGCGCCGCGATGCTGAAAGCCAAGCGGCGGATCATGCTGATCGGCTGGGATTTCGACGCCGGCATCGGCCTGCTGCGCGAGGATGAGGCGGATGATGGCGCGCCCGTCATCATCGGAGATTTCATCAGCTGGCTGGTCGACCGGAAGCCGGACCTGGAGATCTTTTTGCTGCGCTGGGATATGGGCGCGCTTAAATCGATGGTGCAGCCGTCCAACCTCATCACCACCGTCAAGTGGATGGCGCACAAGCGCATCCATGTGAAGCTGGATAGCCATCATCCCCCGGCCGCGTCCCATCATCAGAAGATCGTCGTGATAGACGATTGCTTCGCCTTTTGTGGCGGCATCGACATGACGGCCGATCGCTGGGATACACGCCATCACCGCGACGAGGATCCGGGGCGTCGCCATCCCGACGGGTCACCCTATGGCCCGTGGCACGATGCCACCACAGCGCTGCAGGGCGATGTCGCGGCGGTGCTGGGCGAACATGGCCGGGCACGCTGGAAAGGCGCGGGCGGCGATGCTCTCGACCCCATCTTTGGCGAGCATGATTGCTGGCCTGAGGCGCTGCCGGTGCAGTTCGAGAATATCGACGTCGCCATCTCCCGTTCCGCCCCCGAAATGGCGGACCAGCAGCCGCTGATCGAAATCGAGCGGCTGTATGTGAACCAGATCGCTTCGGCAGAGCGCAGCATCTATGCCGAGAGCCAGTATTTTGCGTCTCGCCGCATCGCCGAAGCCATCGCGGATCGGCTTGGCGATCCTGACGGGCCGGACATCGTCATCATCAATCCGGAACAGGCCGATGGCTGGCTGGAGCAGCAGGCGATGGACAATGCCCGCGCCCGCCTGATCGAAGCGCTGCGGGCCCGCGATACCTATGGCAAGCTGCGCGTCTATCTGCCCTTCACCATGCGGGGCGAGCCGATCTATGTCCATGCGAAGATACTGATCGTCGACGATCAGGTGCTGCGCGTCGGCTCCTCCAACATGAACAACCGGTCGATGCGGCTGGACACCGAATGCGACGTGACAATCGACGCGCGGCTGCCCGCCAATCGCGGCTGGCAGGACAGGATTTGTGCGATTCGCGACGACCTGATCGCCGAACATCTCGATCTGCCGGCGGAGCGGGTCGCCGCCGTCATCACAGATCGCGGCCTGATCGCGGGCATCGAGGAATTGCGCGACAAGCCGGGCCGTACACTGCGCCAATATGTCACGCCGGACCTCAACAATGTGCAGGCATGGCTCGCCGACAATGAGGTGCTGGATCCGGAAGGGCCCGGCGAAATGCTGGAGCCCATGGCATCGAAGGGCCTTTTCCGGCGCACAAAAAAGGGGCGCTGAGCCTCACTCCGCCGCCAGCAGGGCCTCCGCGCCGCCAAGGTTGACGGAGACCAGCCGGCTGACGCCCCGCTCCACCATGGTCACGCCGAACAGGCGGTGCATCCGCGCCATCGTCACGGCATTGTGGCTGACGATCAGGTAACGGGTATCCGTCTGCCCGACCATCACGTCCAGCAGATCGCAGAAACGCTCGACATTGGCATCGTCCAGCGGTGCGTCGACCTCGTCCAGGACGCAGATCGGCGCGGGATTGGTCAGAAAGAGGCCGAAGATCAGCGCCACCGCCGTCAACGCCTGCTCCCCCCCGGACAGCAGTGTCAGCGCCGCAAGCTTCTTGCCGGGCGGCTGAGCCATGATCTCGAGCCCGGCCTCAAGCGGGTCGTCGCTGTCGATCAGTTCCAGATGCGCCTGGCCGCCATTGAACAGGGTGGTGAAAAGCCGGCGGAAATGGCCATCAACCGCCTCGAAGGCCGCGAGTAGCCGCTGCCGGCCTTCGCGGTTCAGGCTACCAATGGATCCACGGAGGCGATTGATCGCCTGAGTCAGTTCCTGGCTCTCGGCGCGGCTGCTGGCCTGCGTCGCCTCCAGCTCTTCCAGTTCCTGCGCCGCGACCAGATTGACAGGGCCGATTCGCTCGCGCTCCGCCACCAGCCGGTCATGTTCGGCCTGTTCGCTCTGCGCGATGCGGATCTCGGCGCTGCCGAAGCCCAATTTCTCCGGCAGAACCGGCGGAGGACATTCGAACCGCTCGCCCGAGAGGCGGTTGGTCTCCAGCCGCTTCTCGTCGGCCGCTTCTGCCCGCGCCGCCGCAGTCGCCCGCCTTTCGCGTGCTTGCGTGAGCGTCTCGCCGGCCGCAGACGCGCGGCTCTCGGCCAGACGCAGCGCGGCTTCCGCCTCGCTTTCAGCGTGGCGAGCCGCTGCGGCAGCTTCAGCGAGCCCGGCGCCCTGCTCGCTCAACTGCGCAATCATGGCCGCCAGCCTGTCCGGCTCATCGGCGATTGCCTGCCGCTCGCTGGCGATCGCCTCGCCACGGTCAACCATGGCGGCGATGCGCTTGGCCGCTTCGCCCGCGCGCGAACGCCAGCCCCTGGCCTCGGCATCAGCCGCCGCCAGCCGCTCGCGGTCGCTGGTCAGCGCGCGATCGGCCAAGGCCTGATCGGCCTGAAGCTGGCTCACCGCCAGCCGTGCTTTTTCGCTCGCGTGGCTCAGCGAGGCGACCAGCGCGCGCGTCTCCGCGCCGTCCGACATCGCCGCCCGGGCGGATTCGGCCTTGGCATGATCCTCGCGGGCGACGCCAAGATCGGCGCGGGCTTCCGTCAGCCGCTCCTCGATAGCCTCCCGCCGTCCGGCAAGCCGTTCGAGCGCGGTCGCCGCCTCATCTGCCGCGCGAAGCGCCGCGCGAAGCCGCTGATCAGCGCCCGAGAGCTGGGTCCGACCGGTCGCGAGGTCCTGCACCGCCTCGCGTTCGCGAGCCGCCGCCTCGTCCTGCGCGGTGCGCGCGCCTGCCATTTCCGCCTCGGCAGCAGGGCGCGCCGCCGCAATCGCCTCCAGCCGGTTGAGCCGGATCAATCGTTCCGCCGCTGCCGCCCCGCCTTCCGATGCAACATAGCCGTCCCAACGCCGCAACTGCCCATCCGTGGTGACCAGCCGCTGCCCGACCGCCAGCGGCTGGCCCTCGTCCCTGTCTGCGACCGCGACCTGCGCCAGGCGCCGCGCCAGTGCCGCCGGCGCGCTGACGTGCGCCGCAAGCGATGTGCAGCCCGCCGGCAGGTCGGGATCACCCGACGAAGCGGTCGCGCCGCTCCAGCGCGGCTTGCCCTCGCCGCCAATCGGCGCTTCCAGGTCGTCGCCCAGCGCCGCCGCCAGCGCTCGTTCATAGCCGGGCGCCGCCTTCAACTGGTCGAGCGCGCGCAACCTGCCGCTACCGCCGCCCTCGATCGCCCGCTGGAGCGCCGAAGCCTCGCTGTCCAGCGCTGCCAGCGCCGCGCGCGCCGAAGACCAAGCCGCTTCGGCGACCGCGCGGGCTTCGGCGGCTGACTGGCGCGCGGTCTCAGCCGCCGTGATCGCGGCCTCCGCGGCATCCCGCTCAGTGCCGGCCTCGGCCTGCGTCGCCAGCGCCTCGTCCCGCCTGGCTTCGAGCGGCGCGGCATCCGGCAGAGCTGCCGCTTCAGCATCCAACCGCGAGACTTCCCGTTCGACGCGCTCCAGCCGGCTGCGGGCAGCGACGAGCGCCGCCTCGGCAACGCGCAGCTCCGCCTGCTCGCCCGCCTGCCGGGCCATCGCCCTGGCAAGGTCCAGCTCCGCGTCGCGAGCAGCGTCTTCGGCGCGGCCGATCCTGCCGGCGAAGTCAGGCCGCATCGCTTCCGTCTCGGCGATCCGTTCCCTAAGCGCCGCCATCTCGTCCGTGAGCCGCCCGATCGCGTCGGCAGCATCGTTGGCCAGCGTTCCTTCACGCGCGCGATCTTCCTCCAGCCGATCGGCCTGCTGAGCCAGATCGTGCAGCCGCCGCACCACGCCGTCACGCTCGGCCTTGAGCGCCGTCAGCCGGTGCCCCGCCTCGCTGGCTGCATCGCGGGCCGCCTGCGCTGCCGCGCGGTGGTTGGCCAGCGCCTCCACCGCTGCAGTGGCATGGAGCGCCGCTGCCGTCTGCGCGTCCTGCGCAGCGGCGACAGCGCGCTCCGCCTCCTTCGCTTCGGCCCGCGCAGTGTCCGCGCTGGCCGCCGCCTCGCGCCAGCGCGAAAAGAGCACGCGTCCTTCGGCGATCCCGATCTGCTGCGACAGGCGGATATATCGTTCCGCCGCCCTGGCCTGCCGGCGCAGGCTGCTGGCGCGCGCGTCCATGTCAGACAGTATCTCGTCCAGCCGCACCAGATTGGCCTCGGCCGCGCGCAGCTTCTGTTCGGCATCCTTGCGTCGGACATGCAGCCCTGAAATGCCCGCCGCCTCCTCCAGCATGGCGCGCCGTTCCTGCGGCCGGGCGGCGATGACGGCGGCGATGCGTCCCTGGCTCACCAACGCGGGGCTGTGCGGCCCCGTGGCAGCGTCAGCGAAGATCAGGGAGACGTCCTTCGCCCGCACGTCGCGCCCATTGGCCCGATAGGCGCTGCCTGCGCCGCGCTCGATCCGGCGGGTGACCTCCAGCTCGCCGTCAGCGCCGACTTCGACGGCATTGAACAGTTCGCCCTGTTCCTGCACGGTCAGCAGCGACACTTCGGCGAAGTCGCGCTGTGGTCTGCTGGCGGTGCCGGCGAAGATCACATCTTCCATGCCGCCGCCGCGCATCGACTTGGCACTGGATTCGCCCATGACCCAACGGATCGCTTCCAGCAGGTTGGATTTGCCGCAGCCATTGGGCCCGACAATCCCCGTAAGGCCGGGCTCGATCCGCAGCTCCGTCGGGTCGACGAAGCTCTTGAAGCCGGATAGCTTGAGTCGCTTTATCTGCATGGCAAGAGCATCTCAGGCTTCGCAACAAAGGATGCCGCGACAAGGAACTGGCGGGGACAGCGCTTCGCCAACCCGCTTTCAGCGGGAATCCGGTTCGACGATGTCAGCCCCCCTTTGCCCAATCAGAGTCCCGCTTGTTTCAGCTTGGGCTGCAACGTCGCCCAGTTGGCGGTGTTTTCCACCACGACGCCATTCAGGATGAAGGTCGGCGTGCCTTCGATCTTATATTGCTGGTTGGCGGTTTCGACGCCCTTGGCCAGCTTTTCGGCAGCGGCGGTGTCAGCCAGGCACTGTTGGGCCTTGTCCTCGGCAATGCCGCGCTGCTTGGCAAAATCCACCAGGCCCACGGCCTGCGCCAGATTGCCGAAGCGCTGGGCAGGCGGCGCGCTCATCAGCTGCTGATATTTGGCGTCCCCCATTGCCTGCGCCTTTTCGAACATGGCGTTCTGGTTGGTGAAGAATTGTTCTGAGAGCGGGTAGAAGACATCCTTGCCACCGCATCGCGCCAGCAGCGCCGTCGCGATATCAATGGGATCGCGCACATAATTGCGCAATTCATAGCTCATCTTCCCCGTATCGACGATCTTGCGGATATCTTCCGAAGCCTCGCCGGAAAAGTCGCGGCAGTGGCTGCAGGTATAGGAAGCATATTCGACCAGTTTCATCTTCGCGTGGGGATTGCCCATTACAAACTGGCCCTCGGGCGTCTGGGTGACGGTGGTCGACCAGATGGCTCCGGCGGGCGCGGCAACGGCCGCGACGGGCTGAGCGGCGGCGGGGCTGCCCTCTTCCTTCTTGCCGCAGGCGGCGAGAGTCAGGGAAAGGGCGATGAGGGCGAGTCCGGAAAAGGCTTTCACGTGGTTTGGGCTCCGATTGTCGGGCATGTTGATGCGTGGTCCTAATTCACTGCGCGGCGACGGGCAATGCGTCGCGCAAGCTGTCCCAGCTGGATCCGTCGACGAGCGTGCCATTGACGGTGAAGCCGGGCGTGCCCGGAATCTTCACCTGGTTCCACGCCTCGTTGGTCATCGCAAGGACCTGCTTCATCGCCGCACTATTGCCGATGCAGGCGTCAAGCTGCGCTGGCGAGAAACCGCGCTTTGCCATCAAGGCGTAAAGACCGGTCTTGCGGCCGATGTCGCGCAATGCGGCGACCTGGCCGGCCGGCTTCGCCTCGGCGTCTTGGTCATAGGCCATGAGCTTTTCCATCCAGACGGACTGATTGGCGAACAGCGCCTCGTGATTGCCGAAAAAGCGCCCCGGCCCGCCGCACCGCGCCAGCAGGGCGGCGGTCAGGTCATATCTGTCGCGCACGGCGTTGCGTACCTCGACGCTCACCTTGCCGCCCTTCACATAAGCGGCCTTCAGCGGGCCGCTCGCCTCGCCCACGAAATGCGCACAGTGGGGGCAAGTATAACTGATATATTCGACCAGCTTGGTCGGTGCGGCGGGATTGCCCATGACATGGCCGCCGATCGGCGACAGCGCGACGCGCGTCGTCCAGTTGGCGGCCGGCGCAGCGAGCACGCCCGCCGGAATGGCAAGCAGGGCAAGAAAGAACAGGCGCAGTTTCATCATGCGGTGATCCAGTAAATTGCCGCCCCTGCACGGCTGATGAAGCGAAAGGTCATTGCCAAGGCGCGGCCCCTCCGCGCCCCTTAGCCGATCTTGGGCAAGCCGCTGGAATTGGCAAGCCCTTGCGCCAGCGATTCGAGCACTGCCCGCAATTCCGGGTCGCCGATGTCCCGCAGCGAATCCCCCAATTCCTGGGGGACGGGTCGCAGGTTGCGCGGCGGCGGTCGCCGCTCAGGCTCGGTGACGCTGACCATACCCTGCTTCATCGCAACCCTGGCGACGGCGGCATAGCCGAAGAAGCGGTTCACGCGATCGATGATGTCAGGCATGACGTGCTGGATCATCGGCGCATGGCCACTCATCACTGTCAGCTGCAAGGTACCGCCTGCCTTCTGGCCCGCCGGAAAGCGGATCGAATCGGGCGTGGATATCGCCGCATAATGGGCGCCGACAATCTCTGCCCAGCGCGTTACGATGCTCGATTGAACGAAGCCGAACTTGCGGAACGCAGCGGCGCCGATCTGCGGCATCAAGTCTGCGATCCGGCGCGGCCCGCCTATGCGCGGCCGCTCTTTCGCCTCGCTGGCGCGCTTTTTCGGCTTGGGCGTTTCAGGTCGTTCCGTCATCGCCCGCTTAATGGCATAGGGCGACCATGCACGTCGAGGGCAAGCCCAGGAAAATCGCCGAGGATCTGCTGGCGCATTATGACCGTCATGCACGGCGTCTGCCTTGGCGCGAAGGGCCGGGCGCGAATCGGGCCGATCCGTATCGGGTGTGGTTGTCTGAAGTCATGCTGCAGCAGACCACCGTTGCGGCCGTCATCCCCTATTTCAACAAATTCACGAGCCGCTGGCCCAGCGTGGAGGCGCTCGCCGCCGCCCCTGACGCGGAGGTGATGGCGGCCTGGGCGGGCCTTGGCTATTATGCGCGTGCGCGCAACCTGCTGGCCTGCGCCCGCGCCGTTGCCGGCCAGCATCGCGGTATCTTTCCCGACAGCGAAGAAGGCCTGCGCGCGCTGCCTGGCGTGGGCGCTTACACGGCCGCTGCGATTGCGGCGATCGCGTTTGGGCAGCGCGCCGTGGTGGTCGATGCCAATGTCGAGCGGGTGGTCGCGCGGCTGTTTGCAATTGCCACGCCGTTGCCCGGCGCTCGGCCGCTGATCCGCGTCGCCACCGACCAGATCACGCCGGACGCGCGGGCTGGGGATTTTGCCCAGGCGATGATGGATTTGGGTGCAACTGTGTGCACCGCGCGGAGCCCGGCCTGCGGCATCTGCCCGATCCGTGATCAGTGCAATGCCGTTCGTACCGCCGACCCGGCTGCTTTCCCGGTCAAGGCCGCCAGGAAGGCAAAGCCCCATCGTCTGGGACACAGCTGGTGGATTGAGCGGACTGACGGGCATGTCTGGCTGGTGCGGCGACCAGGCAAGGGGCTGCTGGGCGGGATGCGGGCGCTGCCCTCTTCCGAGTGGACTGAGGCGCCCGATCCGGCCCCGCCGGTCGCGGACGCCCGCTGGACCAGCCTTGCCGATCCGGTCGCGCATGTCTTCACCCATTTCTCACTGGCGCTGACCATCCATGTCGCGCAGGTGCCGCCCGACAGCAAACCGTCGGGCGAGGGCGAATGGTGGCCGCTGGCGCGAATCGAGGAAGCCGGGCTACCCACCCTATTCCGCCGCGCGGCGGAGGCGGCGATGAAGGAGAAGAAAGATCATGCACGACGGTAGGGCTGAGGGCCATGCTTTGGGCTATGCCGGCAATCGGATCGACCGCGTCGATCATGTCCGCATCGATCCCGCCTTGGTAGCAAAGGCCTTCGCCGCGCCGGAGGCCCGCCAGCTCATCCTCGATGGGCTGGACCCGGTCACGGCAGATGGCCATTTGGTGCTGGAGCCAATCCCTGCCAACGCTCGGGCAGAGGAACATGCGCTCCTGGGCATCGATGAAGTGCAGCGACCGATCTTCGCCCGGCTCGTGTCATCGGCAGGGGGCGGCTTTACCCCCACGGCACGCAGTCGCGCCATCGCCAGCGAAGTGCCCGCTTCAGAGGTCGCGCTCTACGGCGCGGCGCGCAGCCTGCTGCACTGGCATGGCCGCCATCCGTTCTGCTCGGTCTGCGGTTCCCGGACAGCCCCGGAAAAGGCCGGTTGGGCGCGTCGCTGCGGCTCCTGCGACGCAGAGCATTTCCCGCGCGTCGATCCTGTCGCGATCATGCTGGCGGAACATCGCGGCCGCGTACTGGTAGGCCGCCAGCACAGCTGGCCGCCGCGATTCTATTCCGCGCTTGCCGGTTTCATCGAACCGGGCGAGACGATCGAAGAAGCGGTGGCGCGCGAGATCAAGGAGGAGGCCGGGGTCACCGTCCATTCCGTCCGCTATGTCATGAGCCAGCCCTGGCCCTTTCCTTCTTCGCTGATGATCGGCTGCATCGGTCAGGCAGACGATGACGCGCTAAAGCTGGACGAGACGGAGATTGAAGATGCGCTCTGGTGCGACGCGGCGGGCGTGCAGGCGGCGCTGGACGGCAACCCGGACGCGCCCTTCCTCGCGCCGCCGCCCATGGCGGTGGCCTGGCACCTTCTGCGGCATTGGGTCGAGGGCCAGGTTGCCCCGCTGTAATCAAGAGCGTAAGGCCGCAAGCCTGACCCCTTGATCTGAGGATTGCCCCGCCCCCATGCTCAGCCTCCAAGAAGCCCAGTCGCGCGCGCAGGATCTGGTCGATGCGGCACGCCGGGCCGGGGCCGATGCGGCGGACGCCATCTATGCCTGCAATGCATCGACGACGGTAGCCGTGCGCCTGGGCGCGCTGGAGGATGTCGAACGATCGGAAGGTGAGGAAATAGGCCTTCGCGTCTTCATCGGCCGCCGATCGGCAAGCATCGCCGCATCGGACATGAACCCCGCGACCCTCGGCACACTTGTCGACCGCTGCATCGCCATGGCGCGGGAAGCACCGGAGGATCCCTATGCCGGGCTCGCGCCGGAGGACCGGTTGCTGCGCGGGGGAGTAGCTGCGCTCGACCTTGCCGATCCGACTGAGCCTGAGCCTGCCTCCCTGCGCGAACGCGCGCTCGCCGTCGAGGAAGCCGCGCGCGCCGTGCCCGGCGTCACCAACAGTGAGGGCGGCGGCGCGGCGAACGGGCGCAGCCAAGTGGCTCTCGCCACCAGCCATGGATTTGCCGGCGCCTATGTCGGCACCAGCCATTCGACCTGGGCCAGCGTGCTCGCGGGCAGCGGCGCCGACATGCAACGCGACCATGCGAGCCACAGCAGCCGCTATCTCACCGACCTCGAAGATCCGGCCATGATCGGCACTCGCGCGGGCGAGCGGGCCGTGGCGCGCCTGAACCCGGTCAAGGTCGAAAGCGGTGTCCTTCCAGTCCTTTTCGATCCGCGCATCGGCTCCAGCCTGCTGGGCCACCTGATCGGCGGCATGGTCGGCCCCGCCATCGCACGGCGGTCGAGCTTCCTGCTCGATTCGCTGGGCGAAACGCTGTTCGACAGCAGCGTGACCATCATTGACGATCCGTTACGACCACGCGGCCTCCGCTCCCGCCCATTCGATGGCGAGGGCCTGCCGGTGGCGCGTCGCGCGCTGATCGACGCGGGCGTCCTGACCGGCTGGCTGCTCGACAGCGCCTCAGCCCGGCAGCTTGGCCTTGCACCGACCGGCCACGCCAGCCGCGGCGGCAGCGGCGCGCCAGGCGCAGGTGTCACCAACGTTCATATGGAACCGGGCAGAGCCTCGCCGACCGAACTGATGGCGGACATCGCGCGCGGCGTCTATGTGACCGAACTGATCGGCATGGGGGTGAACGGCGTCACCGGCGACTATAGCCGCGGCGCGGCCGGCTTCCTGATCGAGGATGGCGCGATCGGCCGCCCGGTGTCGGAAATCACGATCGCCAGCAATTTGAAAGACATGTTCCGCGCGCTGGTGCCCGCCAACAACCTTGAATTCCGCTATGGCATGAATGTGCCCACCCTGCGCGTTGACGGGATGACCGTTGCGGGAGGCTGATATCGACGTGCGTGCGCTGGTATCGGCAGTTTCGGATGCCGCCGACAGGGCGCTCACCCTGTGGGCGGGTGGCCATACACAGGTCCGCCAGTGGGAAAAGGTGCCGGGGCATCCGGTTTGCGAGGCGGACCTGGAAATCGACCAGATGCTGCGCGAAAGTCTGGCCGGGATCGATCCCTCTGCAGGCTGGCTGTCAGAGGAAACGGCGGACACGGTGCATAGGCTCGCGCTGGACCGAGTGTGGGTGGTCGATCCCATCGACGGCACGCGCGACTATCTACGCGGGCGTCCTGGCTGGGCGGTTTCGGTCGCGCTGGTAGAGCATGGCGCCGTGCGGATCGGCCTGCTGGCGGCGCCCGCCCGCAATGAGCTGTGGCTGGCTCACGCCGGGGAGGGCGCGACGCGCAACGGTCGGCCATTGCGGGCCGGGACACGCGCCCTTTTGCCCGGCGCGCGCGTGCCCGCCGACCAGCTGCCACGGCATGACCGTGATCTCGTCACCGTCCACAAGCCCAACAGCATCGCGCTTCGCATGGCGATGGTCGCCGCCGATGAGGCCGATCTGGTCGCCACCGTTCGCTGGGGCAATGAATGGGACGTGGCCGCCGCCGCCCTGATCGCGCAGGAGGCCGGAGCGATCGTTACTGACGCGCTGGGACACCCGCTGGCCTTCAACCGGCCGCAGCCGACCGCCTTCGGCCTGCTATGCGCCGCGCCCGGCATTCACGCCGCGGCGACGGAGCGCCTCGCTCCCCGCGCACGCGAACTTCTGGCGCGGGAATAGGGCGGCACCTCGACGCTTCAATCCGAGCGATCGTCAGCGCGAAGCCTCGCAGCGCGCAATCGTCGCGGCGGGCAAGGCCTCGCGCAGTCGCTGGCGCACCACTCCGGCCCAGATCCGGTAGCCCGCCGCGTTCATATGGACTTCGTCCGCGCGGTAATAATCGCCCATCTTCCCGCCCTTCAGCAGCGGCGTGGTGATGTCGGCGAAATAGGCGCCCTTGCTCCCGGTGATCAGGCGCCGCGCCGCATCATTGTACAACCGTTGCTCGCGGAGATAAGCGCGCCTGCCGGGGCTGGGCTTCATGGACAGCACCAGCACCGGCACGCCCGCCATGATTCGAGCCCGCAGGTCTAGAAAAGCTGCCAGATTGCGGATCACCGCCCGCACGGGGATGTCGCGGGCGATATCATTCTCCCCCGCGTACAGAATGATCGCAACCGGCCGCGCGTCATCAGCGGCATTCCCGAAGCGGGGCAGGATTGCGGCGAAGATGCTGTTGTCGATCCCGCGATTATAGGCTCGCCAAGGCGCCATGTCGCGATCCAGAGTGGTCCAGCGATGAATAGATGAACTGCCGACGAACCACAGCGCGCACGCCTCGGGCCGCTGTGGCGGATTGGGCAGGGTAGCCGACAGGGCGCGATGACGCTCAAGAGCAAACCATCCCCCGAAGATCAGCCCGAATATCAAGACAGCCAAAACCGCCTTCGCCACCGACGAGCGTTCCAGCCGTTCATGAATATCCATCCCCATCGATCGATATAGGTATAGTAATTTTCGCGCCGCGAAAGCGGATAATCTTCGGCAGGACCTCTGCCTCGGCAGTCCGCTTGCGAAAGTAACTTAGCTGGACGCTGTTCAGGCCGCAGACTGAATCTGCGGCGCGCCGGTGCCGCCCAGCCGGATGCCGAAACGCGCAGCCAGCAACGCATTGTCCGGTTCATAATAACGCCGGATTTCCTCCTTTAACGAAGGATCAATCCGCGTCTTGTAGCCGCTGCGCCGGTTGAGATCGCGCAGCCTGGAGAGGATGCCCAGCTGACGGCCGGCCAGTTGGGTCAGCACGCGCGAGGATTTGCGCACCCAGGGCGGTGGAATTTGGGTCAGCGAGGCCAGGATGCGGCTTTTATGATATTTGGCCTCGTTGACCCGTTCAAAGCTCCTGCGCCCGTCATCCGCCAAGCCCAGGAAGGTCAGAATTTCAAGATAGGTGCTGCGAGGATCATCGATCCAGTCGCGAAAGGCTATAATCTTGATCTGCTCTGCCCGAAAGATGGCGTAGAAGCGCTCGATCTGCTCGTGGAAGCGTCCCATCGCCGCATAGTCCAGGAAGCTGGGCTCGCGGCAATAGGCGGGGATGGTGGAGGCGGGACGTCGGCCGGACAAGCGCCACACCTGCTCGAAATCCTCAATGGTCTCATCGCCATTGTACAGTTGCTGGTGGTGCAGCGAGGGCAGGAAGTCCTGCTGGTCGCGCAGGAAGATCAGGATGCGCGCGGCGGGATTGAAATTGTGGATCTCGCGGGCCGCCACCTTCGAATAGAGGTAACGCACCGAACCTTCCCCTACCTCCGACGCGCCGCCGCTGTCCGCGAACAGCGCCAGATAGTCATCGGGATCGGACACGAAATTCCACTTGGGGAAATCCCGGGAAAAATGATGCGGCTCCTTCGCCTTGGAGAAGAAGATATCGGGGTGCGAACGCAGATATTCGACCCAGGCGGTGGTCCCGCATTTCGGTGCTCCAACGATGAAGAAATTCGGCTTCATTCCGGCTCTCCGCACATCGACTGTGAATTGCTCCGCACGCAGGCCCCTATCGGCACCCGCTTCCCATGTGGCGAGGTGGGTCGTGATCGGGCAAGGAATGATCATTGGCGACAAGCGCATCGACCATGGGGGACGCCGGCCCATCCACGGTGGGCTGATCGTCGCGCGCGGACGCAGGCTGCGCCTGCCTTCGCTCGCCCGACCCTGCCGCCGACGGATTAAAGGACCGATGGTCCCCCAGCAGTACGACCAGGATCGTCCGCCACAGGATCAGGGCATCCAGTTTCAACGACGCGGATCGGATATACCACAGGTCCATGTCCAGTTTTTCGTTGAGGGTGAGCAGCGGACCACCATGGATCTGCGCCCAGCCAGTCAGCCCCGGACGCACGCTGCAACGGTGCACGCCGTCCTGACCCATGCCCGCGATGGTCGGCGGCAGCAGCGGACGCGGGCCGATGAAACTCATCTGCCCGGTGAGGATATGCCAGAGCTCGGGAAGCTCATCGATCCGCGTGCGCCGCAAAAAAGCGCCCAATCGCGTCGTTCGATGTTCATCCGGCAATGGCTGCCCCTTGCCATCGCGGACGTCGATCATCGTCCGGAACTTCCACAGCGTGAACAGGCGCCGGTCCAAACCCGACCGGACCTGCGAAAACAATATCGGACTGCCCATCGTCAGCCCGATAGCGATGGCCACTGCGAGCAGAAGCGGAGCGAGAAGCACGAGCAGCAGGCCGGCGGCAGCCTGTTCGACGATAGTACGCAGATTCATGACGGTTCAGCCGCCGCAATCGCAACCGGCGACCGATCCGGCACGGCCTTGGCGCCCAGCCGATCCTCGGTCAGGCCCATGAGGTCGAAAAGCAGCGCGTTGACATGATCGACCGAATAACGATCCACCACGATCGCACGCGATCGGCGTCCCATCTGCGCGGCGAGGTCGGGCGAGTCGATGAACCGCTGCATGTGCACAGCCAGGCTCGCCGGGTCGCGGACCGGCACTAGCCAGCCATTATCCCCATGCACGATGGGTTCGCGGCAGCCCGGCGAATCGGTCGAGATCACGGCGCGCCCGGTGGCCATCGCTTCGAGCGTGCTGCGCGGCAGCCCCTCCCGATAATAAGAGGGCAGGACGAAAACAGTAGAGCCTGCCAGATAGGGCCGGACATCCTCGGTCGATCCAAGATACTCGATCGTCCCTTCATCGACCCAGGCCTGCATTTCCGCGGGACTGATGGCGGATGGATTGGGATCGAAGGGTCCCAGCAGCTGGAACCGCGCCGTTGGATGGCGCCTTCGTACGAGCCGCGCGGCTTCGACAAAATCGGTCACACCCTTGTCGCGCAACAGCCGGGCGATCATCAGAAATGTGGGAGGACCTTCCGGCAGCGGCTGTTCGCTGAAATGCGCGAGATCGACTCCGGATCCCGGCACCTGGACGATCTCCTGGCCCGGCGCCAACATGCCAAGGTCGCGCATGTCGACGCCATCGTCCCTGTTGAAGACGAGGACGCGATGGGCGCGGGCGGTCGCGACCCGGAACAGGCCGGCCATAATCGTCCGGACCAGCGATCGCAGTCGGTCGCCCCCATCGCCGCCGGTGCAGGCATAGCCAAGGCCGCTGCACATCAGCACACGCCTGGCGCGCGGCGCGGCGAGTCGTGCGGCGATGCCACCGTAGATGATAGGCTTTTGCGTGTAGGCCAGCACCAGGTCCGGTCGCGCACGCCGGAACAAGCCGGCGAGCGCGAGCAATGTCCACATGTCCACGAAGGGGTTGATGCCGGCGCGCGCCATGGGGATAACCTCATAGCGAACGCCCCACCGCGCCAGAGTGGCCGCGACACGCGCGTCCTTTTCCGGCGCGCAGGCCACCACGTCATGTCCCTGCCGCGCCATCCCCTCCAGCAACCGACCACGAAAATTCACAAGCGAAGGTGCGAAACTGGCGACGACAACGATCTTCACGTCTTTCCTCCCGAAGAGAAGCGGACGAAGGTCGACTCAAGCCCGCTCGTCCGTGGATGTCGCGGCGAGAATAGGGGAAGGGCGCCGACGGCGGGCAGGGCATAAGGCTAGTAGCCCGTTTGGGGGAGAGGATGCCCTTGCGGACGAGTGTTCACGCTCCGAGAGGCTGAAAGGACTGACCGGGCGGCAGTCAGTTCATCAGCAGCGAAGCAAGCGCGGTCCGGTTGGCGATCTGGAGCTTCTGGTAGATATTCTGGAGGTGAATCTTCACCGTCCCGGCGGAGGACTCCAGTTCCCGAGCGATCATCTTGTTCGAAAAGCCCCGACAGACCAGCCTGGCGATTTCCATCTCCCGACGGGTCAGCGTGGCGCTGGCGCTCGCCTGCCCCTTGGGCTGGGCGATCGCCGGCCTCTGTGCCTTGGCGGCCAGTTCGGACGGCAGCCAGCGCCGCCCGGCCGCAACTTCGCGCAAACAGTTGACCAACGCCTCGGGAGCGCTTTCCTTCAGTAACACGCCCGACACGCCAAGGTGCAAGGCCTCGGAAATCTGAGCCGCCGTGATAGTGGCGGTCAGGAAGACGATGCGGACGTCAAGCCGCAGGGCCACCGCCTCCCGCAGGATATCCATGCCACCGAAGCCCGGCATGCTGACGTCGACCAACCCGATTTCGGCCGCGCCGCTTCGCAGGAGATCAAGCGCCTCACGCCCCGCAGTGCTTGCCCCAACGACACGGAAGTCCGGCTCCAGTTCGAGCAGATCGCACAAGCCGCGCAACAGCAGCGGATGGTCGTCACACAGGACAACGCCACACATCCGCGCCTCCCTTCAATGGCAGGCTGATCCTCATGGCAAGTCCCGGCGCCATACGGGTGATCGCAAACTTGCCGCGCAGGTCCGCCACGCGCGCCGCGAGGGATCCCGGCGGCTTGCAGGCATGCGGCGCCATATTGGTGATACCGGAGCCGTTGTCGATGATCCAAAGACAAAGCTCCTCCTGATCCAGCGCCGCATCCAGCTTCAGCTGTGTCGCGCCACCGTGCCGGACGGCGTTCGCGGTTGCTTCCGCCAGCAGTTTCGACACCTCCAGCGCCATCGCACCGGGCAGCACGAGCTGCTGCGGTTCGACTTTCACCTGAATGTCGCAATTCCATTGCTGGCGCAGCGACGCGGCGCAGCCCTTGAGCGTGGCCTTCAATGAATTGTCCTCGTCGTGCGACTGCACATTTTCGACATAATGGCGGATGCGGCGCTGCTGATCGAGGATGACCGAGTTGACGAGCGCCAAGTCCGCCTGCGCAGGCTCTGGCACCCGCATCATAATCGCCTTCAACCGAAGGCTCGCAGCCGTCAGGTCCTGCAGGATGCTGTCGTGCAGGTCGCGGGCAAGGCGGCCGCGCTCTTCCGTGCGGGCGGATTGTGCGACTTCGCCCATCAACGCCAGCCGCTCCAGTTCCGACGCCACGCGCGCGGCAATGATCGAGGTAAGCGAAACGCCCTCCTCATGATAGCATTTGGGATTGATTACGAACAATTCGCCGCGGAAGCGGATACCTGAAAAAGGCGTCGAATAGGCACGCCGCACGCGCATAGAGGGTACAGGGAATGGCCTGGCGGGTATCGCATGGGCCAATAGGGTCAGTAGCCGGCGGACCGTTTCAGCGGCGCCCGCAGGCTGTACCAGCTGGGCATCGATCGATGCCCACAGGTCAGGATCCCCGACGGAGGAGACCAGCAGTTGCCCATCTAGCCACACGGCCATCATGCCTAGCGGTTGTTCCTGGTCCTGCCAGAAGATGATGAGCTGCGGCTTGCCAAGCACGTTGGCGGCGTGCCGCAGCAACGGTTCGAGCCACTGGCGGATATCGCCCGACAGCCCATTGTTGGGCCAGGCCGCCAGTCGTTCCAATCGATCCCGGCTAAGGTCGCGCGACGCGCCGAAATAGCCGAGCATAAGCGCCCCGACGAGATAATAGGCAGACCGCATTATGAGGATGTTGAGTTCCGATTCACCGTCATCCAGGTCGGGCGCGCCGACAAGCAGCAGTACCACCTCCAACGCCACGCCGCCGGCCAGCGCTCCCAGCAGCCCCCAGCGGACGGTAGTGACGAGCAGAATGAAGGGTAGGAAAGAGAAGAACGGGCTGGTGAGTTCGTCGGTCAGGAGCGCCAGGCCGCTTATCACGACGAGGTCGATGCCATGGGTCAGCAGATGGATCGGGTCGTCGAGGCGGCGGCGCAGCGGCCAGACCGCGAATACGAATGCGAAGATCAGGTAGAACGCCAGCGCGAACCGCGTTTCCTGCGCCAGATAGGCTGGTTTGGTCGGATCAAGATAAATGGCAAGGACCGCGAACATTGCCGTTATCAGGCGGCCGGCATCGATCAGCCTTTGCGGGTCGACGACGAGCAGGAGGTTGAGCGGTCTGCTTCCGACCTTGAGCGGCGCGGCACCCTTACCTGCCCTTGCTGATTCCAACCGATCCCGCACGCCGCACGCCCTCTTCGTGCGCGCAACTTATCAGCCCGGCAGTGATCGCAAATTGCGATTATGGGTATAGGCACGGCGATGTTGCGCCGCCGGCCGCAAGCGTCGCGGCTCATCCGTATGAGCGTCTACCGAGGAGCGGGCGGGGGTGTAATATGCACTTCGAAAGGAGCGAGCGATGCATGCCTTTATCCTGTTGGAAATTGCCCGGAGGCCGGATGGCTCCTTGCCCGACCGGCTGTTGCAACTCGCCTACAGAGCCAGCCAGAGAGGACGTGTCATCCTTCTACTCGATGGCATTTCCCCTTTCGAGGTGGATGCGGCGCTGGACCCATTGGTGCATCAGCTACCGTTGGATATTCCGGGAGTCGTCTACCATGAAGAGCTGGACGATCCGATACTGTCCGAAGTTGCGGAGCAGGCGCCGCTGGTGTTCCTGTCGTCGACCGCGGCACGGCGTCATCCGGCATTGCATCGCGCGACGCGGAGCCGCTGCGCCACCTTAAGAGCGGCTGCGCCGATACTCGAACGAATGGGTCGCCCCACCAGCCTGCGCGAACTAACCGACCGCTCGCAATGCACGGGAAATACCTGATTCCTTTGACCAACCCCGAAGTAAGTATGCCGACTGGCAGATTCCGCGCCTGACGTTCAGACCATAGGCTCTACCGGTCAAGCGAACCTTCCTCGCGATAAACGGAGGCACAATGGACAATTTTATCGGCCTGTTCGAAGGCGGCTATGATCCCGCCGCCGCGCTCGTACGCTGCGGCCACCTCGTTGCCTTCGCCGAGGAAGAACGTTTTCTTCGCAACAAGCATGCCAAGGGCTGGTATCCATCCCGCGCGCTCCGCTTCTGTCTGGACCAAGGAGGCATCGACGCCGCGAGTGTCCGTGCCCTGGCCATCAATTGGGACGTGCCATCCTACACCAATGGGGTAATGCGCAATTTCTTTGCGGACATGCGCAAGGACTGGTCGGTCGATGCCAAGACGATTTCCTGGCAGAACGGGCTACTGACCCACTTTTCCGACGAAGTGACCGTGGCGCGCCATAACGCCGCCTGGCGCAGGGCCTTGGGCGCGCAGTCCGCGCCGCCCATCCACCCCGTGCCCCATCATTATACCCACGCGCTGCACGCCTACCTCCAGTCACCTTTCGACGATGCGCTATGCATTACCGTGGACGGCTCCGGCGACCAGCTCTGCACCGTGCTTTGGCACTGCATCGGCGACGACATCGTGCCGCTCTACGAGGTCCCGATGCCCCACTCGCTGGGTTGGTTCTATGCGGCCATCACCGAATATCTGGGCTTTGAGGCCTATGACGGCGAATATAAGGTCATGGGGCTGGCCGCCTATGGCAAGCACGACGCCACGATAAAGGCAGCGGTCGACCAGATATTGATGCCAGCCGACGATGGCATCGGCTACAAGCTGGACCCGCACATGATCCACTATGGACCGCGCAGTTGGTCCGACCGTTTTACCGACTATCTGCCTCGCCTGCTCGGGCGCGACCCACGTTCCGAAAACCAGCCCATCGAGGAATGGCACCACGATCTTGCCTTCGTGGTCCAGGAAGCGCTGGAGCAGGCGGTGACCAGGCTCGTCCGCTGGGGCCAGAAGAAGACCGGTTGCACCAAACTGTGCGTCGGCGGGGGCGTCGGCCACAACATCAAGATGAACAGCAAGCTCTACGACATCGAGGGGATTGAGCATATCTTCCCCCATCCGCTCTGTTCCGACAGCGGCGCGGCGGCGGGTGCGGCGTTCGCCGCCTGCTGGCAACAGACCGGCAGCCGCCCAGAAAAGCTGGCCACCCTGGCGCTTGGCCCGGAAGAAAGCGACGCGCAGATTGAAGCGATGCTCAATCGCTGCGGCATAGACTATCACCGGCCGAACGACATCGCGCGTTCGGTCGCCGAAGATCTGAGCCAAGGGCGGATCGTAGGCTGGTTCCAGGGCCGCATGGAGGCTGGGCCTCGCGCCCTGGGGCAGCGAAGCATCCTGGCCGATCCCCGCACCGTCGACGCACGGGACAAGGTGAATGCGGTCATCAAATATCGCGAGCCCTGGCGCCCCTTCTGCCCCTCCATGAAGGCGGAGGCAGCGGACCGCTATCTGGAACGGAGCGATAATGCTCCCTTCATGGTCATCGCCTTTCGCGCCAAGCCGGAACTCTCCCGGGACGCGCCGGCGATCGTCCATGTCGACGGCACAGCGCGCGTGCAGATGGTGCATGAGCAAAGCAATCCGCTCTTCCACCGGCTGCTGGGCGCGTTCGAGGAGTTGACCGGCGTGCCAGTGCTGCTCAACACCTCGTTCAACGTGAAGGGCGAGCCGATCGTGTGCAGCGCCGTCGATGCGGTGCGAACATTCTTCGGCACGGGCATGGACACGCTGGCGCTGGGCAACTGTCTCATCCGCAAGCCTGCGCCTGCCATGGCCGTGGCGGCGGAGTAGCTAGGCCAATGGCAACGCACGCGCGACGGCGAAAGGGAGGGGCATCTGTGACGGACGGACTCTACAGGCTGCCGGAGGAAGCGTTCGGGACGCACCTCGATCCAGCATCACCCTCCGCGGCCATGCCCTCCGTCTTCTCGGCGGAGCCAGCGGAACAGGCATCGCCCGGACGGAACCTGCTCGCCCAGATCGAACGCGCCCTCGTCATCGCTCCCCATCCCGATGACGAGGTTTTGGGCGTCGGGGGCACGATGGCCCGCCTCGCGCGACAAGGTGCCGCTATCCAGGTCTGCGTCCTGACACGCGGCGACCCACCGCACTTCCCCGAGGGAGCGACGGCGCGCGTGCGGCGCGAAAGTCAGGTTGCGCATCAGCGCCTGGGCGTCAGCGAAACCCATTTCTGCGACTTCCCCGCCGCCGCACTCGACCGCGTTCCTCATGCCGAACTCAACGCCGGAATCGGCGCGATCATCGACCATTTCCGCCCCGATGCGCTGTTCGTGCCCTTCGTCGGCGATATTCACCTCGACCATCAGCTGGCTTTCACCTCTGCCATGGTCGCGGCGCGCCCGCGTCACGCGCAAGCGCCCAGACTGATCCTGGCCTATGAGACGCTGTCAGAGACCAATTGGCTGGCGCCCGGCATAACGCCGGCCTTCGTGCCGAACTTGTTCATCGATATCAGCGACACCCTGGAGGTAAAACTGGACGCCTTCGCCGCCTTCGAATCCCAGGTGCAATCCTTCCCTGACGAGCGGTCCATCGAAGCGCTGCGGGCGCTGGCGACGGTGCGCGGCGCGTCGGTCTTTTGTCGAGCGGCGGAAGCCTTCATGCTTGTGCGCCTCATAGCCTGAGCGCGCTCCGCCGCGCTATCGGGCGCGCCCCCCCCCCCCCGATCCTTCCAGAGCGACGGGGTGAACCCCATTTTCGTCAGGAGAACAGGGTGAGGATGCCCACCTGATGATCGACGATACCGTCGTAGATCATCTTGACCGCGACATAGAGTATGACGGCGAGGCCCAGATAGGCGATCCAGCGAAACCGCTCGATATATTTGGCGATGATGTTCGCGGCGATCCCCATCAAAGCGACCGACAAGATCAGACCGATAATCAATATGCCGGGATGATCCCGGGCGGCACCGGCCACCGCGAGAACATTGTCAAGGCTCATGGACACGTCCGCGACAGCGACCGCCCAGGCGGCGCCAGCAAAGCTCTTGGCGGGGCGCAAGCCGGAAATGTCATCGTCACTCAGGTCGTTGGGCGTTTCTGTCCCCCGGCGCGGATGCAATTCGCGCCACATCTTGAACGCGACCCACAGCAGCAGCAGCCCGCCCGCCAGGATCAAGCCGACTATCTGCATCAGCTGCGTCACCACGAGCGCAAAGCCGATCCGCAGCACCAACGCGGCGATGATGCCGATCAGTATGACCTTCTTGCGCTGCTCGGCCGGGAGGCCGGCTGCCAGCGCGCCGACTACGATCGCATTGTCACCGGCGAGGAGCACGTCGATCATCAGCACCTGGCCGAATGCCGCCAAGGCAGCAGGCGTGCCGATATTGCTGAAGTCGTTGACAATATGGCCCCAGACGTCGGCTGGAGAGCCAAGGCTTTGCGCCGCAGCGGCAGCGGTGGCGATAAGGTCGAACATGACGGCCTGACGTCCCCTTGAAGCATGATCACGCCCGGCAGTCTTCGCCGCGGGCATGGAGGTGGGCAGTGGCCTTCAGATCCGATGCCGATCAAACCAGAACTGCTTGCACCCTTACTGGTTCATCGAATCGAAGAAATCCTCGTTGGTCTTGGAATCCTTCATCTTGTCGAGCAGGAATTCCATCGCGTCGACCGTGCCCATCTGCATCAGGATGCGGCGCAGCACCCACATCTTGGACAGCTTGGCCTTGTCGACCAGCAGCTCTTCCTTGCGGGTGCCCGACTTGCCGACATCGAGCGCCGGGAAAATGCGCTTGTCCGCCACCTTGCGGTCGAGCACGATTTCCGAATTGCCGGTGCCCTTGAATTCTTCGAAGATGACTTCGTCCATGCGGCTGCCGGTGTCGATGAGCGCGGTGGCGATTATGGAAAGCGAACCGCCCTCCTCGATATTGCGCGCCGCGCCGAAGAAGCGCTTGGGACGCTGCAGCGCGTTGGCGTCCACGCCGCCGGTCAACACCTTGCCCGACGACGGCACGACTGTGTTGTAGGCGCGGCCAAGGCGCGTGATCGAATCGAGCAGGATCACCACATCCTTCTTGTGTTCCACGAGCCGCTTGGCCTTTTCGATCACCATTTCGGCAACCTGGACGTGACGCGACGCGGGCTCGTCGAATGTGGAGGACACCACCTCGCCCTTCACGCTGCGCTGCATGTCGGTGACTTCTTCCGGGCGCTCGTCGATCAGCAAGACGATCAGGAAGACTTCGGGGTGATTGTCCGTGATCGCCTTGGCAATATTCTGGAGCAGCACGGTCTTGCCGGTACGTGGCGGCGCGACGATGAGCGCGCGCTGGCCCTTGCCCTGCGGCGAAACGATGTCGATGACGCGGGCGGACTTGTCCTTGACCGTCGGATCGAGCGTGTCGAGCACCAGCTTCTGCGTCGGATAAAGGGGCGTCAGGTTATCGAAGTTGACGCGGTGGCGAACGACCTCCGGATCATCGAAGTTCACCGACATCAGCTTGGTCAGGGCAAAATAGCGCTCGCCATCCTTGGGTGCGCGAATTTCGCCTTCCACGGTATCGCCGGTGCGAAGGCCGAATTTGCGCACCTGGTTGGGCGAGACATAGATATCATCGGGTCCTGCAAGGAAATTCGCTTCCGGACTGCGCAAAAAGCCGAACCCATCGGGCAGCACTTCAATCGTGCCCTCGCCCATGATCTGTTCGCCATTTTCCGCCTCAGCCTTGAGGATCGCGAACATGATATCCTGCTTACGCAGCGTCGAGGCGCCTTCCACCCCCAAATCCTCGGCCATGGTCACGAGGTCAGCGGGTGATTTCTTCTTGAGGTCCTTGAGATGCATGCGACTGGAGTCCGATGGAGAGAGAAAATGGAAAGAGGCGGTGGAGGGAAAAAGGCCCGGCGCTGGAAACCTGGGAAACCCGTGCCGGACGGCCGGGATAGAATGTTTGGCGTTTAGCGATCAGCCCGCCTTCAAGTCAAGGCGGCTCGTCGATCAAACGTCCGGAAATCCTGCTGGCTCCGCTTCTGAGCGGTGGATGGTGCAGCAGTTGCGGCAATGGCTGCGTAGCGCGCGGCGTGATATGCTCGGCCCGGCGTGGTGTAAGGGATCATGTGATGGGTCATCGCCGTTTCGCCGGTGCCCTGGTGTCGGCTTCGCTCTGTCTTTCCCTGCCTCTTCATGCACTGGAGCCGGAGCAAGGCGATCCGCCCGCTATCGTCCGTCCCCTCGCCCCTCCGGATGACCCAGTCACGATCCCCATCCGCATCGATGGGAAAGGACCTTGGAATTTCGTGGTGGATACCGGGTCCCAGCGTACCGTCGTTGCGCGCGACCCGCGCGCCCCTGCCTTCGCTACGGTCAGCCTGGTGAGCGTGACGGGGGAAACGCTGACCGGGTCATTATACCAACCTGCATTGATCACGACCCACGCGCCCATTTGCGGCGTCCTATGGTCATGATGCGCCACGGCTGATCGAT
>NZ_JBANRK010000014.1:0-87323 GCF_037860795.1 Sphingobium mellinum
CAATGGCCGGTTTTTACACCGCCGCGCTCAGCAAAACGCCGGCGCTCCATTGGCCTGGTTTGTCACCGCCATGCACAATCTATCAGCGGATGAGCGAAGGCAGGTTTCCGAAATCGCGATCGCTTGGCCCGAAATGCGCTGTTTGGATCGAATCCGAAATAGATGCTTGGATAGCGTCCGTAGCCGGCCATTAGCATCAGTTCTCACGCTTGGGCTTACGGCTGCCGGGTTGGTGATCGACTGGAGACTCTCGCCAAGCCTGCGAGCGCGTCCATCGGTTGCGGGCGAATGCACATTCGGTCTGCACGAATACCAACTCTCCGAACATTAGGTCGGCGACGAGGGGCGCTCATGCCCGATGTGTAGCGAACATCAAAATGCTGCCTAACCGCTCCGGAAGGTCTGCCAGCGAGCATGTGAAAATTGCAGTTCCCACCTCATGGCCAGCCGGTGCGGCTCTCATCTGGCTGATGGCCGGTCGGAAAAAAGCGTTCGATGATACTGTCTGCCAGTCGGGTGGGCCGGAGGGTGCCGGCATCAAGGCAGCACCAGCTCGACTTGATCTCCGCCAGCACTTCCTCGCCGCGCCGGATGACGGTCTCATAGAATGCACGCACACCCTGAACTTTTTCGAGAAGGACGGTGGCGATCACGTCATCCTCGAGGAAGGCCGGCTTGCGATAGACGATCTCGTGCTTCAGGGCGACCCACCGGTGAGCGGCCACGGCATCGGTCGGGGCGAACCGCTCCCAATGTCCGAGAACAGCCGCCTGCACCCACTTCAGGTAGCTGGCGTTGTTAACGTGTCCCATGAAGTCGATATCGGTCGGATCGATCTCGATGCGATAGCTATGCGGTAAGCTGGAAGACATGGCCTGCAATGTAGGGGGCGCACGCCGAATTGCGACCGATTCCCTCAGTCCAGCCGTGGATCGAGCGCGATACAGGCCGGGATCGTCTGGACATTGCAACTTGGAAGACAAGACCACAAACCTCGCGGTGCACCGGCGCGAAGGAACCGGTGTTTGGAAAGCGTGCCGGGAGCGCCTTGGTCTTCCCGGTAGGCGGAGGTCATGCGCGACCTATCCCGCGGGGATTGCCGCGAGGCGTTGCGCGAATTCTTGAAAGCGCTCGTGCGTGCCAGGGGGATTGCGCGCATCGATTTCCATGAACTGCTCATAGAGCCGTTCGCGTGTCTTGATCGGAAGGATTTGCTTGACCATGGGAAAGACCAACCGCTCCTCGTCACGGATATGGTGCAAGTATACTCTGGCGATCGCATCCACAGTGGTAGCGGCCAATGCGCGGGCCTTGGCCCGATCAGCCGCATATTCCCTGATCGAATCTGCAAGCTGACCGCCCAATCGCCGACTCTCCTGACGCTCCCCCAACAGCACTGCCATCGGCCGACCATGCAGTTGCAAGCCGTAGTCTATGCAGGCCGGATAGAGCACATCCTTTTCCTTGGCATGATGACAACGATCGGCAAACTCGCGCATGAAAACGACCGCTTCGCGCAGCTCGGCAACATCGACATCCCGACCCTCGCGAACGAAGTGGGCAAGGCGGCCAAGTCCCTGGATGACGCACAGAATAGTCCTGTGTTCCCGGGTCAGCATCTCGATCGCGCCGTCAGGGTTCATGGCCACAACCAGACAGGTGTTCGATGAGGGCCGGCACGCCGCCGCGATCTCAAACAGCGACGGCGATGGCGGCTGCCGCAGCCACGATCAGGGTCGCGAGGCCGACCACGCCGGCGATCTCCGGGATGGTCAGGCGGTCAATATGGTCCCGGCGAAAGCGGCGGTAATTGTCGTAGATGACGGAATTGCTGGCAAGGATGCCGACCTCGAAAGCCGTCGCCTCGCGCTTGAACCAGTTTATCAGATCGCCGAGTGCGTCTGAAGGAAGGTGAGGGTACTCGGCGAGCGCAGCTTCGATTTGCAATCGTCGCTGGTCCGCGTTGACGTCGTTGAATTGCTTATTTTCCACTTTCTTCACCGTAACTTCGATTTTTGCGTGAAGCCTTTGCTGCCTCACGCCGGATGCTCCTCGGGCCAGAGATCGCGCTCTGGGAGAGGAAGTCATCCTTTCTCCCGGCGACCGGCTCATCGTTCGGACGATGCGCGGATCACCGGGACGCGGGGGGAGGGGGCTAATCCTCAGTGGAACGCCAACTTCTCGGAAGATGCCTCGTCAATTCGACCGACACCCTTCTTCTGCGCAAGCTCACCTACCGTTCGCGCCAGCTGTTTGGCTCGGCGGAAGATCCGACCGTCCAGGCCACGGAAGCGAGGGTCAGAATAAAAGAAGCGGAACCCTCCGGGGACGCGCACTGCGACCCCGACAGTCTCCTTGTTCGTCTCCACAACGAATTGGTTTGACACAATACCTCCTCGCGTGCGGACCGCCGGGGTCATGCCGACCGCCGGTTGGACGCACACAGCAAAGATCAAGCGCGCCAATTGGCGCTACGTGGCTTGTTTGGGAGGGGCCCTAGGCGAAGGCTCGAAGCGCTACGCGCCTAGGGCAGGCAGTCGTGCGGTGCTGCTGCCAGGATGAACTTCAGAATTTATTCTCAAAGTCACCATAATGCGTTCAATATGGGGCTTCCATTGGCAATTGCAAACTTTGTGTGCCGCCCGCGGTGCTCAAACGTCTTGTGCTCGTATTCTTCGTCTCCGGGGCATCGATTGCGGTGTGGTCCGGCCTCGACTACGTCGCTGCGGCGAGCCGCCAGAATTTGGTTCGAGATGCCGAGGACCTGTCACAGCTTGTTCACCCTCTTGAGCCGATCGGAGAGCCCTTGGTTGAGGAAATGATCCCACGCGGCGGCGACGAGGCCGGTCGCCATCAGGCCAGGGACGATCGAAGTGTTGGACTGGAACGAGGGTACGCAAGAAGTCCGCGGGGGCTGGGCCTCAGCCCGCTGCAGGCATGGGCGAGGGCTGAGACCGGTAATGAGCGCGAAGCGGCGGCGACACTAGCAGTGGTTCGCCGCCGCCTTCGCCTTCCCCGATTGCTCCGCTAATGGCAAGATCACGGCGCGTCGTCTGAACCAATGATCCCGCCTTCGCCTTCCAGGCGAGCAATCTGCCGAACGTCCTGGCGTGTAAATTTGAGCCTGACGCCTTTCCCCATGCCGTCACCTTCTTCGACGATGGCCACGCCGAAATGTTCCAGGCCGCGGCTCATCGCCGCGACGTCCTCGTCCGAGTCGATCCAAGCACTCCCGCCTCGCTCGATCGATTGAAGCGCCTCGACGGAAATTCCGGCAGCGGCCGCGAAGTCCGGCTGGCTCACGCCGGCCAGCACTCGCGCCGCTGCGATAAGACGGCCGGTGAGCCCAACTCGATTATGCATCGCGCGACGCCTTTCCTTCATGGATCAAGGGCTCGTGGCGGCTCCGACCATCGGCACGGCTGCGGCTCTTGAACGCAATATTAGTGATAGATGAGGCTCAAATTATGAAGTTGTGCAAACGCGCACAACTCCTACCTTGATGACTAACGGATCTGCATTCGGGCCCGCGGTAAGACGCTCAGGGCTCGTTGTCGGAATCGATCCCTAAAGGCGCATTCCTCAGCGAATGCCCTAGCAGGGGTCTGGCGCACTGGCTTTACAGCAAGGCAGACGACTTGGGGATGTCAACTGCGCCAAATGGAGCAGTCGACGTGGCAAATACCCTGTCTAATCTTCGCGACACCGAAGCGCTTAAGCGCGCGGCGGCGCTTGCCGCCGTCACGGAGGCCGAGGACGGAATGCTCGTCGGTCTCGGTACTGGAACGACTGCTTCTGCTGTCATTACAGCGTTGGGCGAGCGGGTCGCGGACGGTCTGCGGATAGAGGTTGTCGCGACGTCGCTCGCGTCTGCTCGTGAGGCCGCGGCCGCGGGCCTGGCCGTCCGTCCGTTTGACGCACTTTCGAGCGTCGATCTTGCAATCGATGGCGCGGACGAGGTGGATCCTCATCTGCGCGCGATCAAGGGAAACGGTGGCGCCATGCTGCGCGAGAAGATCGTGGCTGCGGCGGCCGCGCACATGATTGTCATTGTCGACGCTGGCAAGGAGGTGGCTACTCTCGGCCGCGGTGCGCTTCCCGTGGAGACGCTGCCGTTCGCGGCCTGCTTTGTTTCTCGCCGCGTCGAGCAATTGGGCGCGGCCGTAAGCCTGCGCATGGCAGGCGATGTCCACTATCTGACCGACCAGCGCAATTTCGTGCTCGATTGCCGATTTGGCCCGATCCACGATCCGGAGGGACTGGCCCGCGCCCTTTCTGCCATCCCTGGCATGTTGGGCCACGGCCTGTTCCTTGATGAGATCGATGCCGCCTATGTCGGCCGAAGTGACGGAGTCACCCACCTGACCCGCCCTGTTTCGGGAGTGGTCTCATGACACGGAATGGGTCGCCGGGAAATCGGCTGGTCATCGCATCTATGAAAACCAGCGCCTTTTTTGGAGCGGCGCTCAGTCCTTCGGAGACTCAATATGACCGCCACTGATCTCCTGGATCACCCCTCTCGGTCCACTCACGAGCTTGCAATCAATACCATCCGGACGCTCTCGATGGATGCCGTCGAAAGGGCATCGTCAGGTCATCCAGGAACCCCAATGGCGATGGCGCCGCTCGGTTACACGCTGTGGTGCCGGTTCCTGCGCTATGATCCCGACCGGGCGGACTGGCCAAACCGCGACCGTTTCGTGCTTTCGGATGGGCACGCATCGATGCTGCTCTATTCCTTGATCCACCTTGCCGGGATATGCGAGATCGATGGGCAAGGCAGGGTGACGGGGCAACCGGCGGTCAGCCTCGCGGACATCAGGCAATTTCGTCAGCTATCCTCGAAGACACCCGGACATCCGGAATATCGGGTGACCACGGGCGTGGAAGTGACCACCGGCCCGCTGGGGCAGGGCTGTGCCAATTCGGTCGGGATGGCGATTGCCGAACGCTGGCTGGCTGCGCAGTTCAATCGCGATGGCGCCATCCTGTTCGACCATGACGTCTATGTGCTGTGCAGCGATGGCGATATGATGGAGGGCGTGGCCAGCGAAGCGGCATCGCTCGCCGGCCATCTCGAACTGTCGCACCTCTGTTGGATCTACGACAACAACCGCATCACCATCGAAGGCGACACTCGGCTTGCGTTCAGCGAGAACGTTGGGACTCGTTTTCGCGGCTACGGGTGGAATGTCCTGCATGTCGACGATGCGAATGACACCGAGACGATTGCGCGCGCGATCGCGGCCTTTCAGGAAAGCACGGACGCGCCGACGTTAATTGTGGTCGATAGCGTCATTGGCTGGGGTTCGCCGATCGCCGGCACCGCCAAGGCGCATAGTGATCCCATGGGGGCACAAGCTATTCGGCAAACAAAGCGAGCCTATGGCTGGCCCGAGGATGCGCAGTTCCTTGTTCCGCCTGGAGTGGCGGAGCATTTCCGGGCCAGCCTCGCCGAACGGTCTCGACCGCTGCGTGAGGCCTGGGAAACGACTCGGTGTCGCTATCGCGACCAACATCCCGAGCTGGCGGCGCAGTTGGAATCGCTGCTTCGCGGCAAGTTGCCCGACGGCTGGGGCCGCGATCTGCCGTTGTTTGAAGCCGACGTGGTGGGGATCGCGTCGCGTGACGCTGGCGGGAAAGCCCTGAACGCCATCGCTCAGAAGGTGACCAGCCTGGTCGGGGGCGCCGCGGATCTCGCCCCATCCACCAAGACCCGGTTGACGTTCGAGGGTGCCGGCGATCTCGATGCAGTGAATCGGGGCGGGCGGAATATGCACTTCGGCGTGCGCGAGCACGCGATGGGTGCGATCGCCAACGGTATGGCCCTTTCATATCTCAGGCCTTTCGCCGCGACCTTCCTCGTCTTTAGCGACTATATGCGTCCACCCATTCGGCTCGCTGCGATCATGGAGCTGCCGACGATTTTCGTATTCAGTCACGATTCGATCGGAGTGGGCGAGGATGGGCCGACGCACCAGCCGGTGGAACATCTGGCGGCGCTGCGCGCCATTCCCGGCCTCAACGTCATCCGGCCCGCCGACGCCAACGAGACCGTGGAAGCCTGGCGGGTGGCAATGGCGCAGAGTAAAATGCCCACCTGCATCATCCTGTCGCGACAAAAGCTGCCGACGATCGATCGCGACCGCTATGCCTCGGCGGATAAGCTCGCCAGCGGCGCCTATGTGCTGGCGGACGCGGGCGGTGGCGATCCGGATCTGATCCTAATCGCCACGGGGAGCGAGGTTTCGCTGGCGCTTGGTGCGCACGAATGGCTTGTGGCCGATGGCGTCCGTTCGCGCGTCGTCTCGATGCCATCCTGGGAATTGTTCGATAAACAGCCGCGTCGCTATCGCGATACGGTACTGCCGCCTTCGGTCCGCGCCCGCGTCGCGGTGGAGCAGGCGGGCTCGCTCGGCTGGGACCGCTATGTCGGGCTCGCCGGCGCGACCGTGACGATGAGCAGCTTCGGCGCATCCGCGCCGCTGGCGAGGCTGCAGGAGAAGTTCGGCTTCACCATCGACAATGTCGTCAACGTGGCCCGGAGCGTAATGCTGGCGGAGACGAGGTGATGACCAATCGATTGCACACGCTCGAGGCTGAGGGACAAGCGGTCTGGCTGGATTTTCTGGACCGCCGCTTCCTCGCCGAGGGAGGGCTCACACGGTTGATTGACCAGGACGGCGTGACCGGCATCACATCAAATCCGTCAATTTTCGAAAAGGCGATCGCTCATGGCCGCGACTACGACACGGATATCGCAGCGCTTCTTGATCGGGATCAACCAACCGTAAGTCAGATTTACGAGCATCTGGCGATTACCGACATCCAGGCCGCTGCCGACGCGCTGCGGCCTGTCTACGACCGACTGGACGGCGCCGATGGCTTTGCCAGTATCGAGGTTTCGCCTTTTCTGGCGCGCTCTTCCCAGGGAACGATCGATGAGGCTCGCAGGTTGTGGGGGGCTGTCAACCGGCCCAACCTCATGGTGAAGGTCCCGGGCACGGAGGAAGGAGTGACCGCCGTCCGCGCGCTGACTGCTGAGGGGATCAACGTCAATATCACCCTTCTGTTCGCGGTCGATATGTACCAGGCGGTGGCGGAAGCTTTCATTGCGGGCCTCGAGGACCGGATCGCCAGGGGCGAGGAAATTTCGCGCATTTCTTCGGTGGCGAGCTTCTTCGTCAGCCGCATCGACACGAAGATCGATGCAACGATCGATGCCCGCGGGAAGGCGGGCGATGCCGAGTCCGAAGCGCTCGCCGCCCTGCGCGGCAAGGTCGCGATCGCTAACGCCAAGCTGGCCTATCAATATTATCTTGAGCTGACCGCAAGCGGCCGATGGAAGGCGTTGGCGGCGAAGGGTGCACGGCCGCAACGGCTGCTCTGGGCTTCGACCGGCACGAAGGACCCGGCCTATAGTGACGTGCTTTATGTGGAGACGTTGATTGGGCGCGACACGATCAACACGATGCCGCTCAAGACGATCGAGGCCTTTCTCGATCATGGCGTTACCAGCCAATCACTGACCGCGGATGTCGATGGCGAACGCCAGGTCTTATCAAGGGCCGAGAGTTTGGGCCTCGACCTGGCTGGAGTGACGAACGCATTGGTCATCGAAGGTATCGAGAAATTCGCGGAAGCCCTCGACGCGCTGTATGCCGCTATCGCTGAGACGCGCTGCGACCTGCTGGGCGAAAGAATCAACGGCCTCGAGGCAAGCCTGCCTGCGGCGTTGCGCGACTTGGTTGACAGGAGACTGGAACATGCCCGGGCCGATCGCTGGCCGCGGCGGCTATGGGCGGGCGATGCCACCCTTTGGACGGATACGGATGAGAGCCACTGGTTGGGCTGGTTGGTTGCTGGACGCGGCGAAAAGGTCGGCTTGCAAGACCTGCTGTCATTCGCCGCCGAGGCGCGCAGCTACAAGGACGTAGTGCTGCTCGGCATGGGCGGATCGAGCCTTGGGGCCGAGGTGATCGGCCGCGTGCTGGGCAGCGCACCCGGTCATCCGGCGCTACATGTGCTAGACAGCATCGACCCCCATCAGATCCGCACCGTTACCGACGCGATTAACCCGGCGACGACCTTGTTCATCGTCTCGAGCAAATCCGGTTCGACGATGGAGCCGGAGCTGCTGCGCGAATATTTCTCTGAACTGGTCGAACAAGCGGTGGGCGCGGGCGAGGCGGGGAAACGCTTCGTGGCCATCACGGACCCTGGTTCAGCGCTGGAAGTGATCGCGCGGGCCAAGGCTTTCGGTCATGTTTTTGCCGGCGATCCGGCAATTGGCGGTCGCTACTCGGTGCTATCGGCGTTCGGTATGGCGCCGGCCGCGGCGATCGGCGTCGACGTGACGCGGTTCATCGCGGTCACGCGGGCCATGGTTGCCTCCTGCGGCGCCGACGTTCCGCCGGTGGCGAATCCCGGCATCCGGCTTGGCGCAATCATCGGCGAGGCGGCCAAAGGCGGGCGCAATAAGCTGACCATTTTGGCAAGCGAGCGACTGAAGCCGTTTGGCGCATGGCTCGAGCAGCTGCTGGCGGAATCGACCGGCAAGCAAGGCAGGGGCATTGTCCCTGTGAACCTTGAGTCAGCCGGCGAGCCGGCGGCCTACGGTGATGACCGTCTGTTCGCGTACCTCAAGCTCACCGGCGACGATGATGCGGAACTCGAGGCTCGCCTCTCGGCTCTGGAAGCGGCCGATCAGCCAATAGTGCGGATCTCGCTCGCCGGTATCGACCGGATCGGACAGGAATTCTTCCGCTGGGAAGTCGCGACTGCGGTCGCGGGTGCGGTCATCGGGATTGATCCGTTCGATCAGCCCGATGTGGAGGCCGCCAAGGAGAAGACCCGCGCGCTCGTCGACGCCTACGAACGGACTGGCTCGCTCGATACGCGCACGTCCGTTTTGCGCGAGGGGCCGTGCAGCTTCTTTGCAGATCAAAGTGCCGAGGATGGCGTGGCGCTGCTCAAGGCGCATTTTGGCGCGCTCGAGCCTGGCGGTTATGCGGCTTTTCTCGCCTATATCGAGCGCAACGATGCGCACGAGGCAGCGCTGAAAAAAATTCGCCTCGTGGTGCGTGATGCGCGGCGGGTCGCAACAGTGGTTGGCTTCGGGCCGCGCTTTCTCCATTCGACCGGGCAAGCATACAAGGGCGGCCCAGCGGGCGGCGTGTTCCTCGAAATCACCCGTGATGCCTTTCCCGATCTGGCCATCCCCGGCCGCCGAGCAAGCTTCGGCACCGTCCAGCTGGCGCAGGCGCTCGGCGATCTCGACGTGCTGGCCGAGCGCGGGCGGCGATGGCTGCGTGTTCATATCGACGGTGAGGAGGAGGAAGGGCTCGTCTATCTGGGCCGGCTAATCGCCGCTGCGCTCGCCTGAAATTCGGGAGGAAGTTGACAACATGCGCATTGGCATCATCGGACTGGGCCGCATGGGCGGCAACATTGCGCGTCGATTGATGCGCGGTGGGCATGAAGCCGTGGCGTGGGACCACGGGGTACAGGCAATCGAGGCCGTTGCGGCCGACGGCGCCACAGCGGCCGCCTCGCTCGAGGACATGGCCGGCAAGCTGACAGCACCCCGGATTTTCTGGCTGATGCTGCCGGCCGGCGAGCCGACCGAGCAGACCATAGCAGCGCTCGGGAGGATCGCCGCACCGGGCGATATCATCGTCGATGGCGGCAACAGTTTCTACAAGGACGACATTCGCCGCGCGAAAGCACTCGCAACGTGCGGAATTGATTATGTCGACGTCGGCACCTCTGGAGGTGTCTGGGGTCTTGAGCGCGGCTATTGCATGATGATCGGCGGACCGGATGAGGCGGTTCGCAGGTTGGATCCGATCTTCGATGCGTTGGCGCCCGGCCTGGGGAACATACCTCGCACCAATGGCCGTGACGGGCCCGACGATCGTGCCGAACGCGGCTATGTCCATGTTGGGCCGGCGGGTGCGGGGCATTTCGTCAAGATGGTCCACAACGGGATCGAATATGGCCTGATGCAAGCCTATGCCGAGGGGTTCGATATCCTGAAGGGCAAGGCTTCCGACAAACTTCCCGAAGACGAGTGTTATACGATCGATCTGCCGGACGTGGCGGAAGTTTGGCGGCGCGGCAGCGTCATCTCGTCCTGGCTGCTCGACCTGTCTGCCGCCGCGCTCGCGCGGGACCACACGCTCGAAGGATACAGCGGCCGTGTCGCGGATAGCGGCGAGGGGCGCTGGACGATCGACGCGGCGATGGAAGAGGCGGTGCCGGCCTATGTGCTCTCGGCAGCGCTCTTCGCCCGCTACCGGAGCCGTGTGGACACGACATTTGGCGACAAGCTGCTATCCGCTATGCGTTTCGGATTCGGTGGCCATGTCGAGATCCCGCAATGACTGGAAAGCCAGAACAGGCACCAGCGGTCACACTCGTGATTTTCGGGGTGATGGGAGACTTGGCGCGCCGATTGTTGGTGCCCGCTCTCGCCAATCTTCGGCGCGAAAACCTTGTTGGGGGTGACCTGCATATACTTGGCATCGGGTACGAGGACACTGATGACGAGGCACTGCGCACCCATCTCGACGAGTTCGTCGATCCCGTCGGACCGAGCTGGGCAGACCTGCGCGGTCGGATCACCTATCTAAAGGGAGATTTCGAAGACGATGCTACCTATCGATCGCTGAAGGAGAAACTCGGCGAAACAGGCAATGCTGCCTTTTATCTCGCTACCCCTCCAGATTATTTCGGCACTATTATTGAGAAGCTCGCCGCAGCCCGCATCCTCGAGCAAGGCGGAGGCTTTCGCCGCGTGCTGATCGAGAAGCCGTTCGGTCACGATCTTGCCTCGGCGCGTGCGCTCAACTGCCGCATCCTGAAACGGATAGGTGAGCCCCAAATATATCGGATCGATCATTACCTGGGCAAAGAAACCGTCCGGAACATCCTCGTCGCCCGGTTTGCCAATCCGATGATCGAGGCGGTGTGGAACAATCGCTATGTCGATCATGTCCAGATCACGGCTGCAGAGACCGTTGGAGTTGGTCGGCGGGGGAGGTTCTACGATGCGACCGGGGCTCTGCGTGACATGGTTCCAAACCACCTGTTCCAGCTGCTCGCGATGGTCGGGATGGAACCGCCTAATAGCTTCGCCGCAGAGGCGATCCGTACCGAAAAGACGAAAGTGATTGAGGCCATCCGTGCGCTCTCATCCGCGCAGGTCATGACCGATGTCGTCCGCGGCCGCTATGGTGCGGGACGCATCGATGACGGGCCGCGCGTCGCTTATCCAGACGAACCGGACGTCGATCCAGAGACCCGCACCGAGACCTACGTCGCGATGAAACTGTGGATCGACACCTGGCGCTGGTCTGGAGTGCCGTTCTACCTGCGCACAGGCAAGGCGATGGCAGCGCGCGACACGGAAATCGTGATTGAGTTCAAGCCGGTCCCTTGCGCTCTGTTTCGTCATTCGGGCGTGACGAGTCTGCCGTCCAATCGGCTCATTATTCAGATCCAGCCCAATGAGGGTGTCACCTTCGATTTCCTTGCCAAGCTACCGGGACCGGCGATCGAGACGACGCCGGTCAGCATGGATTTCCGCTACGCCGATCATTTCACGCTTGGCAGGCTGACCGGCTACGAGACGCTGCTTTACGACATGATGATCGGCGACCAGACGCTGTTCCAGCGGCGGGACGGTATCGAGGCTGGCTGGGCGGCCGTGCAGCCGATCCTCGACGCCTGGAGCGGTGAACGCGGGCGGCCGCAGGACTACCCAGCAGGCAGCGAAGGGCCGGCGAAGGCCGAAGCGCTGCTCGCGCGGGACGGTCGCGCCTGGCACGGACTTCAGACATGAGCGCCAAAATTCGTCTTCTGGTGTCCGATATCGACGGTACGCTGGTGCGCGACGACAAGACGCTTTCCGATGCCAATCATGCTGCGATTCGCGCGCTGGTGACCGACGGTGTGGCGGTGACGTTGATCAGTGCGCGGCCGCCTAGCGGCATGCTGTGGTTGGCTGAAGAACTGGGCCTCACCGGGCCGATGGGCGGGTTCAATGGCGGTACCGTGTTCGATCGAGATGGCACAATCCGTTTTGCGCATCGCCTCGACGCCGTCGATGCTGGGGCGATGCTACGGCTGATTGACCGACCGGGAATTACCCGGTGGGTATCCGCCGACGGTACCTGGTTCACAACTGATCTCGACGATCGGCATCTCGCCCGCGAGCGTCTTGCGTCTTGCCTGGAACCGGTGATGCGGACGGACTTCGCGGAGCTTGGCGGGAGGATCGACAAGATCGTCGCGGTCACCGACGATAGCGAACTGCTCGGGAAACTGGAGGCGGAGGCAAGGGCTGCGATCGGTCTCCGCGCGACGATCGCCAGGTCCCAGCCATATTATCTCGATATCACCCATCGACTGGCGAACAAGGGCGACGGCATCGCCGCACTAGCCAAGTCCGCTGGATTTAACCTCGCGCAAGTTGCTGCGCTCGGCGACATGCCCAACGATCTGCCAATGTTCGCGCGCGCGGGCCTGTCAGTGGCGATGGGGCAGGCGCCGGCGGAAGTGCAGGCCGCCGCTGACGCCACAGCCGCGACCAACGAGCAGGACGGGGTAGCGGACGCTATCATGCGCTTCGTCCGTCCCCGGATCGACACGCCATGAGCCGGTCATGATTGGGGTCCGGCGTTACCGACGATAGAAAGCGATCGCCCGATGCTCAAGAGCCCACAATCTCCGTCGCCAGAGCCACTCCGCGCGAAGCTTAGCGATGCTGACGACCGCATCCGACTCAATCACTGGATGCCCCCACAACAGGGGATCGCCCCACGGATCCGTATTGGTCGGCACTGGATCAATACGCTTTGGGGCCTGCCGATCGGGACTGCAGCGTTGCTATTGTTGATCGCTCTCGCGCAGAGTCTGCGCGAGCTGCCGGCGGTGGCTGCTTTTATCCAGCAGCATCCCGGCATTGCCCAATCCGCGCCGTCGGTAGACTCGGGTTTCCCGTGGTGGCTGCAACTCCAGCACTTCCTCAATATGCTTTTCATGCTGTTCATCATCCGGGCGGGTTTGCAAATCCTGGCCGATCATCCTCGGCTCTACTGGGGTCGGGACTGCACGCCAGGAAGTGAGTGGTTCCGCTTCCAGCTTCCTGTGCCCAAGGACCGGGTCTGGACTGCCAAGGATGATTCGGTCACGCTGCCGACGTGGCTCGGTATTCCTGGGCTTCGTCACACGCTCGGCCTCGCGCGGTGGTGGCATTTCGCGATCAACCTGCTGTGGCTGATCAACGGCATTGTCTTTTACGCGTTGCTATTTTCCACCGATCAGTGGCGCAGACTGGTCCCGCTGACATGGGAAGTGTTTCCGGCCGCGCTCTCGACGGCGATCCAATATGCCTCGCTGAACTTCCCCGTCGACCATAGCTGGACACGCTACAACGGCCTGCAGCAACTTAGCTATTTCATCACGGTGTTTGTCGCAGCGCCGCTCTCGATCGTCACCGGGCTGATGCAGAGCCCGGCGATCTCCAACGCGCTGGGCTGGTTTGGTCGACTATTCAACAGGCAGGCGATGCGCTCCGTTCACTTCCTCTCGTTCGCCTGGTTCGTGGGTTTCATCCTGGCGCACGGTGTCATGGTGTTCGTCACCGGCCTCAGACAGAATACCAATCATATGTTTGGCGGCGTTGATGACGCCTCCTGGACGGGGTTTCCGCTGTTCGCATTGGCTATGGCGATATTGGTGGCCTGTTGGCTCGTCGCTTCGCCGTTCACCCTTCGATATGCCCGCCTCGTGCTGACTGCCGGAAGGTTCATGGTTGGTTGGATCATGGGGCTGGCTGAAGGCTGGGACCCACGCTCGCAACTCACCAGAAAGGACATCTCTCCCTTCTTCTGGCTGAACGGCACGATGCCAGCCTCAAAGGAGTTCGATGCTCTCGTGGCGGACGGTTTCGCAAGTTACAGGCTGCGGATCAGCGGTCTGGTCGAGTCCCCGCAGGAACTTTCCCTGGCTCGTCTCAAGGCAATGGCGAAACAGGAACAGATCACCACGCACTTCTGCATCCAGGGCTGGTCGGGTGTCGCCGAATGGGGCGGTGTGCCTATGCGCGACATCCTGGATTTGGTGAAACCGACGCCCGAAGCGCGCTTCGCCGTCTTCTACTCGCTTGCCGACGGCGCCGACGGCGGCCGCTACTATGACGTCCATAAGATCGAGAACATGCGCCACGAGTTGACCATCCTTGCCTACGAGATGAATGGCGCACCTGTAAGCGTCCTGCACGGCGCACCTTTGCGGCTGCGCTGCGAGAACGAGTTGGGCTTCAAAATGGTCAAATGGATCGCGGCGATCGAATTTGTCGCCGACTTCACCGATCTTGGCGCAGGCCAGGGCGGCTATAATGAGGATCATGAGTTTTACGGCTACCGGATGCCGATCTGATCCTGTCAGCCAAATCGGGCCGCGGTGAGACGTCCGCCGCCCGGATCACGTCAGGGCTTAGCGGTAATGATTGCCGCTATGACGGCTGCACAGACGCCAAGCTTGCGATCGGCTGGCGCGTCAAGATCGTGACTGTCATCACATGATGGTTTTGAAAGATTAGAATCAATAATATTGCCATCAATGTGCAATAAATAGCGATTGTCTTATTTTATAATAGGGCGCACGATCACTCCGTAAAAGCTTCACATTCTGGCCGCTATATCTGGGTTGAGTTGCATCGTCCCTCTGGGGATTTTTCATTTTGCGTTGTGAAGTATACTGGAAAGGATGTGCTTGGAGGAGATCATGATAAGTTCTCTATTGTTGGCAGATATCATTGGAACCTTGCTCATTGTTCTTGGCCTGGTGACGTTAGCGGGCGAGTTGTTCTCGCCGTCACATGGCGCTCTCGCGCTGGGCGGTATGATCGGGCTCTTCCTCGGCGCGGCCATTCTCAATGAGCCTGATCTGGCGGCGAATGGTGTCGGACCATTGTTGATCTCCACGGCAATCCTGGTTTTCGGACTTGCCATTTTAGTGGCCTGGGCGGCCGCAGCTATCCAGCGCCGGCGGGTTGTTACGGGCCAGGAAGCGCTGATCGGCGCAATCGGGCGTGTGCTCAGCTGGGATGGTGGCGATGGCCATATCTTCGTCCACGGCGAGCGCTGGCGAGCATCAGGCGGACCAGTAGTAGCGAATGGATCGGTGCGCGTTGTTGGAATCGACGGACTTACATTAGCGGTCGAGCCCACCCACGCCCCGGGACGCAGCCAAGACCGGCGGAAATCGTGATGGAGATTGAGATGGACAGTTTGGGCAACCTTGTCTTTTACGTTCCGGCAGCCGTCTTCCTACTCGTGCTCGTCGCCTCCGCCGTCCGAATTTTACGGGAATATGAACGAGGCGTGGTTTTCACATTGGGCCGTTTTACTGGCGTAAAGGGTCCGGGCATTATTCTGCTCGTGCCCCTGGTACAGCAAATGGTCCGGATGGATCTGCGGACGATTGTTCATAGTGTGCCCACGCAAGATGTGATTTCGCGCGATAACGTATCCGTGAAGGTGAATGCTGTGATCTACTTTCGGGTCGTTGACGCTGAGCGCGCAACGATTCAGGTCGAGAACTTCATGCAGGCAACAAGTGAGCTTGCCCAAACGACTCTTCGTTCGGTGCTTGGTAAGCACGAACTCGACGAGATGCTTGCCGAACGCGATAAGCTAAATGCTGACGTGCAGGAAATTCTCGATGCTCAGACAGACGCATGGGGCATCAAGGTCGCAAACGTAGAAATCAAACATGTCGACATAGACGAGTCCATGGTGCGGGCGATCGCCCGGCAAGCCGAAGCAGAGCGCGAGCGTCGCGCCAAGGTGATCAACGCCGAGGGCGAGCAGCAAGCTGCACAGAAGTTGCTTGAGGCCGCCGAGATCCTCGCCCAACGGCCAGAGGCGATGCAGCTTCGCTATCTATCAACGTTGAACGTGATTGCGAACGAGCGGAGCAACACCATCGTCTTCCCATTCCCGATAGATATGAAGGACCTACTGAGGTCTGTCTTGGGCGAACCAACGAAGCAAAAATCCACCCAGTGAAGAGCAGTCACGGTTCGGCGCCTGTTGAATTCGGCTGACTTTCTTCAGCTAGCGCTCGCACGAGATTGAGGATCGCGACATTCTCGGTGACCGCAGTCCCATCGTTGAACATGAGCCCAAGCACATAGCTCCTGGGAATGATTACGTTATGGTCGAGCCCTGCTCGACTGCGAGCCCAATCGGTTGGGCCGGCCCGCCTGTGGCGATTGCTGGTCAGAGAGCAGTTCCTCCCCGCGAATGAAAGCGAGTATGCCGGCATTCACGGTCTCGGGTTGGGTGTGGCACCCGCTGTGCGGCAAATCCTTATAGGTCTTGCGCGTGCCGTTCCTCAGTACCTTTACTGTCAGAGGTGCAGATAGTGGGTTGCACGCGAATGTCCGCCAAGCAAAGCGCGATGTTCTCAGATATCGCCTTATGGAGCGTTTCGCCTCGGGTGATTGTGCGAGCTCGTCACCCGGCGTCTCGCTGACGAAGCTGGGGCAGCCCGTGCCATGCATTCCTATTTCGAACGACTATCGCGCCCGACATCGTTTAACCCATTGTCACCAGGACCTCGTGACTCTTGCCGTCATCTGGCAGATCGAAGCGGAGCGGCCGCTCGGTGACGCGGGTACCATCCATCGACGCTGAGGCTATCCCCTTGGCGACACCGTCGGGGTTGTCGACACGAATGGCGAAGCGCGTTGATCCGCGGCGCAAAGCGAGTTCGAAGCCCGGCCAGCCGTTTGGAATGCAAGGATCGAGACGGAGCGACGACCCGTCTAAACGCAAACCCAATATCTCTTCCATTCCGGCGCGATACAGCCAGGCGGCCGAGCCCGTGTACCAGGTCCAGCCACCGCGACCCAGGTGATCCGCCGCCGCATAAACATCAGCTGCGATGACATACGGCTCGACCTTGTAACGGCGAAGGTCCGAGCGGCTGCGGGCATGGTTGATCGGGTTGAGCAGCGAAAAGAGACCCGCTGCCTTTCCTCCTTCGCCGAGCCGTGCGAGGGCGATGACCGACCAGATGGCGCCGTGCGTATATTGGCCGCCATTCTCGCGGATGCCCGGCGGATATCCTTTGATGTAGCCAGGATCGTGGGGGATCCGATCGAAGGGCGGGGTGAACAGCAAGGCCAGCCCTTCATCGTCGCGGATGAGCTCTCGCTCGACTGCCGCCATAGCCTTTCTAGCGCGCTCGGGGCTCGCTACGCCCGAAATGACCGCCCAGGATTGTGCAATGGAATCAATCCGGCATTCCTCGCTTGTCGCCGAACCGATCGCGGTTCCGTCGTCAAACCATGCTCGCCGATACCAAGCCCCGTCCCAGGCATTTCCTTCCAGCGCCTCCTGCAGCGCCGAAGCCTCGTCTCGCCATTTCGACGCGCGCGCCTCGTCGCTCCGCGCCTCCGCTATCGCCGCAAATGCGGTAAGAGAGATGTGCGACAACCATGCGAGCCAGACGCTCTCACCCTTCCCGCCTTCGCCGACCCGGTTCATGCCGTCATTCCAGTCGCCGCTTCCGATCAAAGGGAGACCGTGAGCACCCCGTGCCAGGCTGGCGTCGAGCGCCAGCGCACAGTGCTCGTAAACGCTTGCTGTTCGGTCCGAGACCGTGGGGGCGAAGAAGCTGTCCTGCTCCTCGTGCTTCAATCGCGGCCCATCCAAAAATGGAACGATCTCATCGAGAAGCGAAGCATCGCCGGAGGCGTCGAGATAATGTGCGACGCAAAAGGCCAGCCAGAGCCGGTCGTCGGAGATCCGGGTGCGGACGCCCTGGCCTGAATGTGGGAGCCACCAGTGCTGGACGTCGCCCTCGGCGAATTGACGGCCTGCGGCGCGCAACAGGTGTTCTCGCGCCATGGACGGAGCGATGGCGGCAAGCGCCATCCCGTCCTGGAGCTGATCGCGAAAGCCATAAGCACCGCTCGCTTGATAGAAGCCCGACCTGGCCCAGAGCCGGCATGCGATTGTTTGGTAGAGCAGCCAGCCGTTGAGCATGATATCCATGGAGCGGTCCGGCGTCTTGACTCGCACAATGCCGAGACGTTCTTCCCACTGTTCCCGGATCGCGGCCAGTTCGGCGTCGAGATCCGCGCGGCGATAGCGGGTAACCAGCGCGGCAGCCTCATCCGCCCCGCCGGCATCGCCGAGAAACATCACGATCTCGGTTTCTGCTCCCGGCGCGAGCTCGATGGTTGTTGTCATCGCGCCGCATGGGTCGAGGCCGGCGCCGACCGCGCCTGACAAGGGTCCGGTCACGGACAGTCCGGCGGGATCGGACAGGCAGCCATTGCGGCCGATGAATTCGCGGCGGTCCGCCGTCCAACTCTTCTGTCGACCGCCCATGTCGAGAAACGCCACCCGATCGGCGAAAGCCGCGTTCCACGGATTGCGAGCGAACATGGCCCCTGTGAGCGGGTCGATCTGGGTGTAAACATATGGAGCCGCAGCCGCGCGCGATGTGCCAAGCACCCACTCCACATAGGTTGTGACCGACAAGCGGCGCGGACGCTTTGTGTCGTTGCGAAGCTTCAAGCGCGTGATCCTGATCGGATCTGCCGAGGGCACGTAGGTGATCAGCTCCGATACTATGCCGCGCGCGGCATGCTCGAACCGGCTGTAACCCCAACCATGGCGAGCGACGTAGACCCCCATGTCGTCGCGAATGGGAAGCGCGGTCGGGCACCAGAGATCGCCCGTGTCCTCGTCTCGCAGATAAATTGCTTCGCCGGAACGGTCGCTGACGGGATCGTTGGACCAAGGAGTTAGCTGATGCTCGCGGCTGTTGACCGACCAGGTAAAGCCGCAACCCTCCGCCGAGACCTGAAACCCGAAGCTGGGGTTGGAAATGACGTTGATCCACGGCGCGGGTGTCGATTGGCCAGGGCCGAGGGTGACGACATATTGGCTGCCTTCTTCCGCGAAACCCCCGATCCCGTTGAAATATTCGAGTTTGGGTCCTGGCCCAGCCTCCGGGGGGGACGCGCTTGGGACTGCGATCTTACGCCGCGGGAGGAGGGGAGGGATAGGCTGCTTGATGCGGTTGAGTTGCTCGACGAGACCGCCGCCGTCCCCGCTCAGGCGTACCCGCGCGGCAGATGCGAGCAAGGCGCAGGTGTCGGGCGAAACAAGGTCGGCCCGGAGGATGAACACCTGCCCCGTCACGCCTTCCTCGGAGGCCGGTGGGCGAGCTTGGCTGGTGCGCAGAGTGTTTTCAAGCGCAGCTTGCAAGTCCTGGACATAGGAGGAAGCTCGTTCATTGAGAATGACAAGATCGACTTCGAGCCGGCGGCTTCGCCAATATTCCATGGCCTGTAGCAGTTGATGCACGAGGCCTATGTCCTCGACGTTTGCGACGCGCAGCAGGATGATCGGCAGGTCGCCCGAAATGCTTTGAGGCCAGAGGCCTGATTGCGAGCCTGCGCCCCGGATTATCACATCCGAAGACGGCCGCAGAGAAGACCCGGCAAATATGAGATGGCCGGCGAGGCGCTGGAACTCGTTTGCCTCGTCGCGTTCGATGCCCAGGTGATGGAGCTGAATTTGTCCCTGTGTCCAGGCAAGCGTTACGGCCCGGTCGAACGCACTGATGTCATTGGTTTTATCGATTGCATCGAGCAGGTTTTCCCGCGAATCCGCCACAACCGTCCAGAAGTCGATGCGCACGGCAGCGCCGGGGCCGAGGCGTACCCGCCTGCGCAGGACGAAGACGGGATCAAGGACCGCGCCAGTCGAACGCGACAGGAGGCGGCCATCTATAGCTGCTGCTGGGGAACGAAGGCCAAGCCCCCGACCGAGAAAGCGCGCGCGGTCGGTCTCGAAATCGGCATTCCCCACGCCCTCTCCCGAGGCGACGGAGTGATGCGCGGCCCAGATTTCGGTTTCGTCCGGCGAACGACGCCGACGTGTGGCCAGGATCGCGCCGAAGCGCGCGACATATTCGGTTTCGACAAAGAGTTTCGAGAAGACGGGATGGGCGATATCCGCCGATTGGGGGGCAATGGCGATTTCTGCGTACGTCGTGACTTCAATCTCTCTTGGTCGCTTGCCATTGTTAGTGAGCGTGAGACGGCGGACCTCGGCGTCGTCCTCGGTCGAGACGACCACCTCGAGCGTCGTATGGAGATCGCCGTCCTGGCGTGAAAACGTCGCCCGCTCCTCGCTGAACTCGACGGAATAATGATCTGGCTCAGCGCATGTCGGCTGGTAGGTTGCTGACCACAGCATGTCGCTCTCGACATCTCGCAGATAGATGTACGAGCCCCAGTCATCGCAGGTAGCGTCCTCGCGCCACCGCGTGACGGCCAAGTCGCGCCAGCGGCTGTACCCCGATCCGGCGGCTGTAAGCATGACACTGTAGCGTCCATTGGACAGGAGATGCGTAGCCGGGGAGACCGCATGGGGGTCGACTTGCCGCCAGGCAGCCATCGCTGCGAACTCGCGGATCTTGGTGTCGGGCTTGGCGTCGCTCGCCCACGACGGTGGCGCTGCGATCTCGCGGGGCATGCGTTCGTGCAGGAGCAATTCGGCCGCGCGCACGAGGGGGGCGGCATGGAACCGTTTGCGCATCAACCCGCCAAGCAGAGTGTCGGCAAGCGCGACGACGGTCATGCCCTGGTGATGGGCCATGAAGGCTTGGACGACCGCAACGTTCTGCCCATCCGACAGTCGGCGCGGTGTGAAGTCGAGCGCTTCGAAGTATCCGAACCGACCGCAGGCGCCGTAATCTGCTAAACGTCTGAAATTGCGTGCCGCGGCAACCGGATCGATTATCGCGGCAAGCGCGGTAGCGTAGGGTGCGACCACCGCGTCCTCACCCAGGCCGCGTTTGAGTCCCAGGCCCGGAATGCCGAAGTTGGAATATTGATAGGTGAGATGCAGGTCGCGAGCATTGTACGCGGACTCGGAAATGCCCCAGGGCATCGCCAGCGCTTTGGCATATTCGATCTGTCTGCGGATTATGGCTCGATTAGTTCGGCCAATAATGCTTTCGCTCGGTGCGCGCATGATCAGGGCCGGCATGAGGTACTCGAACATCGAGCCGGACCAGGACAGCAAGGCCGAGCCGCCGGCGACTGGAGTGACGCCATGGCCAAGCCGGAACCAATGCCGGGCGGGTAGGTCTCCCTTGGCGATAGCGATGAAGCTGGCGAGACGGGCTTCTGACGCGAGCAGATCGTAGCAGCTTTCGTCCAATGCGCCATCGCGGACGACGAATCCGACGGAAAGGAGCTGTCGCTCTTCATTCAAGAGGAAACCGAACTCCATGGTCATTGCCATCTCACGCGCCGTGCGGCCGATGGCCGCTAAGCGCGGCGCGAGATCGTCGTCGGCGGAAAGGTCGCGTTGGTGGCTGGCGATCGAATGGCATACCGCCTGTGCCCAGAAGAGAATATCGGCAGCATCCTCGCCGCGCTCGACCGCGAATGCTTTGGCAACATCGACGAGAAGTTCGGCCGGTGCTGCGAGCCGGTCGAGGCGAGCGGCTAGAGATCCGCCGTGGAGAGGACTGATCTGCGCGAGAATGAGTGCCACCGCTTCATCGAGCTGACGCCAAGTGACAGTCTCGGTGCGTCGGCGGTCCCGAAGCGTGTCGACTTCTTCCCGCACGAGCGAAAGCGCGTCGACGATACCTGCAATACGCTTCGCATCGACAAGGGGCCGCCTGCTCCAATCCTCGCAGGCGCCGGCGAGCGCGATGAGATGGCCCGCCAGATTGCCGCTATCGACAGATGACACGTATTGCGGATCGAGCGCGCGCAGACTTTCCGTGTCATACCAGTTGTAGAAATGACCGCGGTACCGATCGAGATGGGCCATGGTCGTCGTCGTCGCTTCGAGCCGCTCGATCATATCCAGCGTGCCGATCCAGCCAAAATCGTGCGCGCTCGCTGTCGACAAGAGATAAAGGCCTATATTAGTCGGGGAAGTGCGCCTGGCGAGAACCGGCGATGGCGCCTCCTGGAAATTGTCCGGAGGAAGCATGTGGTCGTTCGCGGTGACGAAGGTCTCGAAATAGCGCCAGGTACGCCGAGCAGTCAGTCGAAGCGCCTGCCGATCGCGCTCCGCCAATAGAGGCTCTGCCACCGCGCTCGATGGCCGGCTCACCCATCGCGCGACCGCAGGGGAAATGATCCAAAGGATCGCGAAGGGTGCGGCCAGATATACCGTTCGATCGCCAAAGAGGCCCGTTCCCGCGATTGCGAGGGCGCCGGTCACGACCGCGCCCGCCATCCACCTGTAATAAGCGCCGATAGTCGGATCGGAGCCGATCGTCGCCTGGGCCGCCGGGGTCCACTGCAGGAGATTCCGCCGGGTGATGAACAATCGAATTAGAGTGCGAATGACCGCATCGGCCATCAGCCATGCTTGATGCGCGAGGAGTATCACGATCAGCAGAATCTGCGAGAGTGCGCTGCCAAGATCGGAGAGGGTTCTCGCGAAATGCGCCCTCGTGCGGATGCCGGGATGCCTGGCTCCGGCGGCGGCCAGGACCGGCGACAGGCTCGGCAAGGCGATCATCGCCAGGAAGAACAGTGTCCAAACCACGGCGGCTTCGAACGGCAATGCCCAGCCCGCCAACAGCGCCAGGACGCACGTCAAAGGCGTGACCGACCGCCGTAGATTGTCGACCATCTTCCAGCGGCCGCTTGCCGGCATCTTGGCGGGCATGCGCCGGGATTTCCCGAGGAGTGTGTTCCAGCCAAGAATCCACGGCAGCAATTGCCAGTCGCCCCGAGCCCAACGATGGTAGCGCAGCGATGCGACGTCATAGCGGGCCGGGTAGGATTCGACGACTTCTACGTCGGAGGCGAGACCAGCGCGGCCGAATACGCCTTCGAATAGATCGTGGCTGAGCAGGGTGGAGTCGGGCACGCGATCGGCAAGCACGGTCTCAAACGCGACAACCGCGTAGATGCCCTTCCCAGCGTAGGAGCCTTCGCCGAAAAGGTCCTGATAAACGTCAGAAACGGCTGCGGAATAGGGATCGATGCCGTTGGGACTGGAAAAGACGCGCTGATATGCCGAGCCTTCGTCTCCGACGGGAAGGTTAGGGGTCACGCGTGGCTGAAGAATGGAGTAGCCCGCGATGACACGGCGCGTGACGGGATCGATGACCGGTTCGTTCAAGGGATGGGCCATCTTGCCGATCAGCCGCCGGACAGTATCCGGGGGAAGGCGCGTGTCTGCGTCGAGAGTGATGACATAGCGAACGCCCTCGGGCGCCGTCGGCCGCCGCCCGTCGAGGCCCACGAAAGTCGTATCATCGGAGCCGCAGAGCAGCCGGTTGAGCTCATGGAGCTTGCCGCGCTTGCGTTCCCATCCGATCCACAGGCGCTGGCTCTCGTTCCAGACGCGGCGGCGATGGAACAGCAGGAATCTGTCACCACCGGGCGCCGGCGGATGTCGGCGGTTCAGACCGGCGACGGCGTCGATCGCCGTCTGCAACAGAATCTCGTCGCCCTCGATCGACTCGTTTGCCGCATCGGGCCAGTCCGAGAGGAGCGCGAACTGGATGTCGCCGCTCACGCTCGCGAGATGATGGATTTCCAACCGCTCGACTTGCTCGATGATCGCTTGGGGGCGGGTTAGCAGCGTTGGAACGACTACGAGGGTGCGCAGATGGCTGGGCACCCCGTTGCGGAGTTCCAGACCGGGGATCTGCGTCACGCCGAATTGGCGGGTGACGCCTTGGTTCACGAGCGACACCGCTGAATCGATCGCCGGCACTGTGCCCAGCAGCCCGAGCACGCCGAGCAAGATCCAATCCATGCTCGCTTCGATATGGAAAAGGACCGGGAATCCGAGCAGCAGCAATGCGACGAGTGCTCCCGCGCCTGCGTAGCCTCCGACGCCGAGGGCCCGGTAGGCGCGGCTGACGATCGTCCACAAGGGCGGCCGGAAGCCCATGGCGGCTTCGAACTTCGGTCGGCCTTCTGCGGTCAGATAGTAGCCTGGATCCTTGTGCCGGGGTTCGGTCGCGGCGGCCGCGGCTTCGGCCGCGCGGCGTGCGACCTCCACCTCGTCATAGTCCGACCCGCGGGCGAGCTGCTCGACCGATGTGCGGTAGAGGTTGCGTGTCGCAAAATCCATGCCGGCGAAATCGCAGCCTTTGGCGAGCATGGGATCGACCAGAGAAACGCGTTCGAAGATGACGGCCCAGTCCACATCAGAAATGTGCCGCATGCTGGTGATGATGTTTCGCACCGTCACATTCGCCGCGATCTGCCTTTCCTGCTCATCATGGATAGCGCTGTCCATTGTCCGGCCGTCCTCAGCGAGGCGCTGATCGAGGCGACCGAGCATGGCGGTGAGGGCTGGGTTCTGATCCCTCAGCCGATGGATCAGCTGAAGCGCCAGTGCGTCTGAGGGCGCGGCCGGACCGAGTAGGTCAATCAAGCCGTCTTCCGACTGGTCGGCGCCGGAGGCGCTCAACAGCCGGTCGGCGATCTCATCCGCCATGCGGCGTTCGTCTCGGCTGTAGACTATCCGCTCTGCGATCCGCCGAAGGTTCTCAATCAGGATGACACGCAACGTGATTGCGGAGGCCCACAGCTCCCCGATCGTTAGCGGCTGCACTTCCTGGTAGGCGCGGATGAAGGCGCACCAAGTGGTGCTGTCGAAGCGACTGTCGGTGTGCGCGACGAACGCCCATACGAGGCCGAAGACTCTTGGCAAGCCTGCGAAAGGACCATCGGCGAGCTTGGGCAATTGTCGGTAGTAGCGTGGTGGAAGATCGAGCCGGACCTCTCGGATCTGGCGTTCGACAAGGTGGAAGTTGTCGATGAGCCATTCTGCGGCCGGGGTGATGGCCGCCTTGTCCTCGACCGCAGAACAGATGGAACGGTACGAAGCGATCAAGCTCGCTTCGTTGGCTGCAAGCCGGTCGAGCAAGGGATGGCCCAGCTGCCGGCTAGGCTTGACGGCCTGTGTGAGCGCCAAGCTTTGCGCATGCTCCTCCAAGCGCTCGAGGCTGAAGATCGGTTCGCGAATGGCGGCCGTGTCATCCCATGGTGGTTTTGGCGCCGCGCGGTTCACCAGTCTCCCGAAGAGATGCGCGACGTCAAAAGTCCATGTGGACGGTCTCGCCCTAGTGACCTCACCATGCTTCCGGCTCATGACGCACCCACCTGGGTCTCGGGCCAATCACGATGCATCAAGGTACGCAGCGATAGAGAGGCCGATCGTTCATGCGCTTCGCTGGTGAACGGCAAGATGTCCGCCACTGCCTTTCCGAGCTTGGAGGCTAGGGCGCGCTGAAGTCTCCTCTTCGCGCGCAGGTGCCGGGTCTTGACGGTCGCGACGTTGATGCCGAGCGTTTCGGCGACTTCGCCAACGTCGAGTTCCTCGATCTGCCGCAGCACGAAGACCGTGCGGAATTGGACCGGCAGTTGATCGATCGCATCGTCGATGAACTCTTTGATCTGGCGACATGCGAACGCACGCTCGGGAGAGCCGGGCATCGACCCGCGCATCAGGTTTTCGCTGTAATCGTCCCGTATGGACGCCCTGTTCTCGTCGAGCCACGCGCGCCGTTGGCCGAGGCGGCGGGCCTGCGCGAGGGCGGCGTTGGTGACGATGCGGGTCAACCAAGTCGAAAGCGTCGATCTCCCCGCAAAGCCGCCGATGCCAGCGAATGCGTTGAGGTAGGCGCTCTGCACGGCATCTTCGGCGTCGTCGCGATTCCGCAAAATCCGCCACGCGGTTCGAAGCAGTCGCTGATCATTGCGGCGCATGACCAGGCGAAGCGCCGCAGGATCTCGGTGGGCGATGGCCGCAGCCAACTCGATGTCAGAGCGGCTTTCGTGGTGAGCTTCCCTCTGCGCGGTCATGCAAAGCCCCTGAGTAGCACGGCGGACCAGCGCACCCTTTTGCAATTGATCCGATGACAGGCGCCGGCAGCAAAATAATCGAGCACGATTGCCTCCATTCAAACGCGCATCCGACGACGGGGTGCGGCGAGCGTGGCGATCAACCGTTCCGGACCGAGAGTTGGGCGTTTCACAACAAGCGAAAGTTGCGAAAGCCTGATTTCGCGTCAGCCGGACGATCTTTCGTCGCAGCGGAAAGTTGCCCTGGGCACCTCGTCGGTTAGTGGACGAGACGGCCCAGAGCGAGGGAGCGTGCGGTGCTGCTGCCCGGATGAATTCCCAGGCGCCGAACAGTTAGGAAACTGGTCATTGCACTTTCAACATTCATTCCGATCGCTCGGGTTTTCAAAGAGAGCGGTTTGCGAGTGCTTGGGCGATCGCTTCCAACCCTTTGTTGCAACCCTCATCATCTTCCTGCTATTACTATGTAGCAAATGAATATTATTTCACCTTGAGATGAAAAATGTTGATATTAATCGGCCCGTCCAAAAACTCAGGTTCGACGCAGCCATGATTGGGGCTGGCGTGGACCCTGCAGCTGGAAAGCTGCTCGACGCTTCTCGGCTGATCCGTCCCGAGGATCTTGTCGATGCCTATTTTGCGGGGGTTCCGGACCTATCGCAGGCGTCGCAGCGCGTCCATTTCGGCACCTCGGGCCATCGGGGCTCCGCATTGCGAACCTCGTTCAACGAGGCGCACATTATCGCTATCGCTCAATCGACCTGCCTCTATCGCAAGCGGCAAGGAATCGACGGGCCACTGTTTCTCGGGATCGACACCCACGCCCTCTCGCGGCCGGCGTTCGAAACCGCGTTGGAAGTGTTTGTCGCCAACGACGTCGTGACGATGATCGACGTTGACGGCGGCTATACGCCCACACCCGTCATTTCGCACGCCATCCTCGCCTACAATCGGGGGCGTACGGAAGGGCTTGCCGACGGCGTTGTCCTCACACCTTCGCACAATCCCCCAGAGGACGGCGGGTTCAAGTACAATCCGCCGAGGGGAGGGCCCGCCGGCTCGGCAATCACGGACTGGATCGAGGGGACCGCGAACCGGTTACTTGAAAGCGGAGTTCGCAATGTCGGGCGTGTTCCCTACCAGCGCGCGAGACGTTCATCCTGTTCGCGTGGCCACAACTATTTGCGCCACTACATCGGCGATCTTGCTGGTGTGATCGACATGGCGGCGATCAAGGCGTCGGGATTGTCACTGGGCATTGACCCTCTCGGCGGCGCCAGTGTCCGCTACTGGATGGAGATCATCGAGCGCTACGGCCTCAATGGCACGGTCGTCGAAACCAATATTGATCCCACGTTCGGCTTCATGACCGCGGATTGGGACGGAAAAATCCGGATGGATTGCTCGTCGCCCTACGCAATGTCGCGGCTGATCGAAATGCGCGATCGGTTTGACCTTGCCGTTGGCAACGATACCGATGCCGACCGCCACGGAATTGTCACACCGGGCGGCGGCTTGATGAAGCCCAATCACTATTTGGCTTCAGCGATCGCCTATTTGTTCGAGCATCGCCCCGAGTGGGGGGAGCGCTGCGGGATCGGCAAAACGATGGTGAGCAGCGCCATGATCGATCGCATCGCGGCTCGGCTGGGTCGCAAGCTCGTCGAAGTCCCGGTCGGATTCAAATGGTTTGTCAATGGGCTGTATTCTGGCACGCTTGGCTTTGCTGGCGAGGAAAGTGCGGGCGCTTCGCTGCTTCGGCGCGACGGCTCGGTCTGGACGACCGACAAGGACGGTTTAGCGCTTTGTCTGCTGGGGGCCGAAATAACGGCCTGCTCGGGCCGCGATCCGGCCCAGGTCTATGAGGGCCTGACCCACGAATTCGGCAAGACATGGTACGAACGGACCGACGCGCCGGCGGCGCCGGAGCAAATGGATTTGCTGCGCGGCGTCTCAGCCGCTCAGATCCGAGCCACTGAGCTGGCGGGTGATCGGATCGCAACAAAGCTGACCGCCGCGCACGATGGCGGGGCCTCGTTCGGCGGCATCAAGGTCTCGACCGCAGGTGGCTGGTTTGCCGCACGCCCGTCCGGCACCGAGGCTATTTACAAGCTCTACGCGGAGAGCTTTCGCAGCGCCGAGCATCTGGTCGCGATCCAACGTGATGCCGCGGTGATCGTCGAAGAGCTTTTTGGCGAGGGAGAGGTGGCCGGCGAGCGCCCTGGCTAGGTGGGCGAACTCGGCCCGTGTGGAAGGGCGGGGTAAACCAGATCGTCCGCCTCGAAGCGTGCAGCAGCGGTCATCACGGCCGGTTCAGCGTGGGATCTCCCCATCAGGTGGAAGACCTCCCTGTTGAGATGAAGCAGATAGTCGGCGACGATCCTGCGGTGACATCGCCACCAGACCGCTTCCGCGCACATGATTGCGCAGCGGCGGCTGGCGGCGAGTTCGAGCAGACGATCCAGGCCCGTCCGGAACTCGGCCGACAAGGCATAGTCCGCGTAATTGTGGAAACTCCGATTGGTCCAAAAGCCGTTGACGTCGGGCGGAATGGTTTTGGATTTCTTGCGCAGTCCGCCCAATTGAGGAATCTCGTCGTAGCCGATCTGACAGGAGGCGAGAGCAGCCGGTAGGACATCGCGATTATATTGCGGGTTGGCGCGCGAGCGCGAGATGCTGCGGATATCCACGACGCTCGCCACCTTCCCGACACTTAGCAGTTCGACGAAGGCCGCGATCGGCTTCGTCGAATGCCCGATCGTGAAGATTGGATGTGTGGCAGCCATCGGACGGTCACCGATCCAAGCTTGCCGCGCTATTGCGAAGCTGTTCGGGGTCGTTCAGCTCCGGCCAGGACCGCCGGATCGCGGCGCGCAGTGCCGGGAGGACTTCTTCGTCGAACCAAGGGTGCTTTTGCGCCCAGATTGCCGCGCGCCACGACGGGTGCGGGAGGGGGAAGTATCTCGGGAGGTAACTTGAGAAACCGTAGACCCGCTCGGTAACGGTGCCCGGGCCTAGCACATGATTTTGCGCATAGCTTCCGACCAGAAGGGTCAGGCGCAGATCAGGCATCGCTCCGAGCAGCCGCTCGCGCCATTGGCGCGCGCATTCCGGGCGCGGCGGCGCATCGCCGCTAGCCCCGCGTCCCGGATAGCAAAGGCCCATTGGAACAATGGCGACATTTGTTGCGTCATAGAATTGATCCGGTGTCATTCCCATCCAATCGCGCAACCGGTCGCCAGACGCGTCGGAAAATGGAACGCCGCTTGCGTGGACCTTGGTGCCCGGGGCTTGGCTGGCGACGAGGATTCGCGCGGTAGCCGACATTTGTAGGACGGGCCTCGGGCCGAGCGGCAGGAGGTCGCCGCATGCACGGCAAGCCCGGACTTCCGACAACAATGATTCCAGCTCGGTCACGTGAACTCCAAGGTCGGTCGTGGTCCGTGGGCGACCGCAGTGCTCGGTGGTCAACCCTCGTCAGGCCGCCTCCGCCTTGAGCGGGAGCATGTGAAGATGAACCTTGTCCGCCGAATGCTTCTTGAGAATCTCGATGGCGCGCTTTTCGCTGGCGGGATCCCGGGTGCGCACCCACAGCAACAGGCCGCCCCGCACAATCTGCTCCTGGAGATACTCCGCATGATGCTCGCCGAGCCGTTTGGCGAGCACCGAACCGATGAGGCCGCCGGCACTTCCGGCAAGCGCGGCCCCAGCGATAACAGCGAGCAGGGTTCCGCCCGTGGCCACGACGGCCCCCACCGCGGCGAGCGCTCCGACGTAAACGAGCCCTCCGATGATGCCGCCCTCAGCATCGCCAATCGCTTCAATCGATACGAAGGCGGCGCGGGGCACATCGGGATCGTCGGCGAGAACATCAACCCTCGAATATCGATGGCCCAGTTTCTCCTCCACCGCGCGTTCGCTTGCCAGCAGGCTGAGCTCGGATCTGTGAAATCCCGAGCTCAGCAGCTCGTCGATTGCGTCTTGCAGCCCCAGCGAGCTGTGAAAAATGCCGACTGCTTCTCGCGATACCTCGCCAGCCTGATCGATCTCCATCGCCGTTCCTCCAAATCCTTGCATAATCAGGCCCCCAAATTTCGTTGGGCGTTTCTAGCTGCCCGCCGACAGCAGCGCCGGAGCGCCGGGGTCAGGTCGGCCTCCGCGTCGATCGGCCGATCTCTCGAATTCGAGCTCGGCGTGCAGGCCTTCGAGATCCCGGTGGATCAAAGCGACCGCGAGTTTCTGTCCGCGACGCCGAAAAATGATCGTGCAATTCCGCTCCTGCAAATCGCCATCCACCTCGATGTCATCCCAGCCGGCACCATGCCCGACATAGGCGATCCCGAGATCATATTGCTCGGTCCAGAAGAAGGGGATCGCTGCAAATCGCTCACGGCGGCCCAAGATGTTGCGTGCGGCGGTTTCCCCTTGGCGCTCGGCAACGACGAAATGCTCCACGCGGATGTTTTCGCCCGTGAGGAAATCGGGCCAGCGCGCGATGTCGCCCGCGGCGAACACATCGGGGGCGCTCGTTTCCAGAAACTCGTTCACCGACACGCCGCGATCGATGGTGAGGCCCGCCTTTTCCGCCAGCTTCGTCTCCGCATGCACACCGATCCCGATGACGACCAGATCGGCCTCTAGGCTTTCGCCCGTCGCGAGCGTCACCTGACTTTGGTCGATCTTGGTGGCGGCCGTATCGAGGTGGAAGGTGACGCCATGACTTTCGTGCAGGGTTTGGAGAAACGTTCCGATCTCCGGCCCCAGGACGGCCTCCATCAGAACCATATCCCTGCCGACGACATGCACCTCGATGCCGCGGGCGCGAAGCGACGCGGCGACCTCGAGGCCGATGAAGCTCGCGCCAATGACGACAGCGCGCTTCGCGGCGACCGCATCGGCTACGAGGTTGCGGCTGTCGCCGACGGTGCGCAGATAGTGCACATGCGGGAGGGAGGAGCCGGGAATATCGAGATGAACCGGGCTCGCCCCGGTGGCGAGGAGGAGGGCATCGTAGGCGCAGCGGCTACCGTCTGCCAAAATCACTTGTCGAGCGGCGATGTCGAGCGAGGTCACGGAGGCACTGAGACGCACGTCGATTTCGTGCTTCTGGTAGAATTCGGCTGACCGAAGCGGGATCCAGTCCTCTGAGGCCGTCCCGGCAAGATAGTTTTTGGAAAGATTAGGCCGATCGCACGGCAAAGCATCGTCGGCGCTCAGTAGCGTGATCGTGCCGGCGTATCCCTCCCTGCGAAGCGTTTCCGCCGCCGCGTTGCCTGCCGCGCCGCCCCCGACAATGACGACCGATGCCGGCAACCCGTTGCGGTCGCCCAAAACAGGAGCCGTCCACCCACCCAGCTTCTCGCGCACATATGCGACATCAAGCGCCTCCTCCACCCGCCACTGCGGCAACGGATCACGCGCCGGAGCGCGGAGCACTCCGCCCGTGCGCAAGTCGAAGCAGGCATGGTGCCATGGGCATCGGATCGTCTCATCGACAACAAGACCGCCAACAAGCGGCGCGCCATAGTGCGTGCAGAACGCGCCAACGGCGAACAGGCGGCCGGCGCGTCGGACAAGCAGGACGGGTTCCCCGCCTGCATGCCCCTGCAGCATGGCTCCTTCGGGAAGTGCCGAAAGAGGAGTGCCAAGGGTGAGGTCGGGCCCGGACAATGCTGATGTTTCGGTGCTCATGCGATGCTCCTTCGCGCCGGCGGCACGCTTGCCTGATGCCCAATGCAGCAGGCGTCGATTGCACCCCTCACTATTGGATCGCGCCTGGCCGAATTCGTTCCCGATAATTCGCGTTCAAGCCGATCTATGCGGCGTGCCCTGGTCGCTCGCAGTCGGGCCCACGAAACTCAGCGGCGACCAAATGACGTACGGGGCTGATGTGTTGCCCTCAACGGGAGGAAGCGTCCCGCGCGAGATAGGCAATGACATCGGCGCGATCTTGCGGCGAACCAAGGCGAAACCCCATCGACGTGCCTGGTACCATGAGCGTCGGCGCTGTCAGCCAACGATCGAGATTGGCCGGGGTCCAGACAATGCGCGACGAGGCCAGCGCTTTTGAATAGCGAAAGCCGGGAGCGCTCCCCGCCCGCCGGCCGATAACCCCTCGATGCGCGGGGCCGGCTCGATTGCTGTCGAGGGAATGGCAGCCTCCACATTTCGCCCGATACAGGTCCGCCCCCCGCGCGGCATCGCCGTGCGGAGGCCGGGTTCCTGCGACCAGCGCGCTACCGGTCGCCATTGCGACGCCGAGTGCGAGCGCGCCCGTCATTGTTCGGATGGTTAATCGAGCCATGTGGCTTATCCGAAAATGGGTGCCTTCTGCGGAATTGGCTCGTTCAAGACATTCCCAAGGATCGCTGCATGGAAGGCTTCGTCCCCGGCCATACGCGCGGATAGCAGATGGAACTCGGTCGCCTCGAGCGACGGAATTAGGCCCAGATAGGCGTTTGCGGCGCCGCGCTCGAGTTGCAGCGCAAGCTTGAGGACGTCGTTTTGGGTTTTCAAAGCCGCAGCGCCCAGGGCAGAGGCGTATTCAGCGATCGACTTGCTGGTCGCAGCTTGCCCACCGAGGCGTCGGATCGCCGCTGCCAGATCGTCGCGATGGGTCTTGTGGTGGCTCTGAAATGTGATGCCCACCTTGAGAACATCCGCTGATAGCAGGCCGCTCTCTGCGGCTATCTGGTAGGCGGCGATCCCTTCGTGTTCCAGCGCAAGGGCGGCATTGAGGAGTTGCACGTCCTGCCCCGGCCGGTTTGGCCGCTTGGCCTCAGCGGGAAGGCTGCTGCCCAATAGGGCAACAAGCCCGGCTGCAGAAAGCGTGGTCACGCCACCGGCGAGGATCGAACGGCGGTTGCTACTTGGGAAATTGGTCATCTTCCTGTTTCTCCATTGCGATTATTCGTGGCTTCATTCGGAACCGCTGCAGCACGCGCGCGGTCAGCGTCCCGCAATCTCCGCCCGCGAACGGGAAGGTTCCCTGCAAGGCCGTGCTGATTTCCGGATCGAGCAATTTCTGCAGCCGCCGCCTTGCGCGCAGATGCCGGGTCTTTACCGTCGCCTGCGGAACCTCGAGCGCCGCTGCGGCCTCTTCGACGCTCAATCCTTCAATATCTCGCAGGACGAAGACCAGGCGAAAATCGCGAGGGAGGGCGGCGATCGCCGATTCGAGCATCTGGCGCAGCTGTTGCCGAGCCAGAACATGGTCTGGCGGCCCTCCGCCAATGGAACCGCGCATGAGCTTGTCCCTGTATTCATCGAGCGCCAGTACGGAGCTGCCATCAAAACAAGCCTCTCTGCGCCGCGCCGCCCGGATGCGGCCGAGCGCTTCGTTGATGACAATTCGGGTCAGCCATGTGGAAAGCGATGATCGTCCGCCGAAGGCGGCCATCCCGGCAAAAGCGCGCAGATAGGCGCTTTGCATGGCATCTTCGGCCTCGGAGCGATTGGATAGAATGCTGAACGCGGCCCTAAAGAGGCGCTGGTTGTTTCGTTGAATGACGATCGTGGCGGCATCAGCATCGCCGACGGCGATCCGCGCAGCCAAGGCCACGTCGGTCAATTCGTGCAGATCAACTTTCGGTTGACCCATCGTCGGTGCCTCCATTTCGCGCATTTGATGGATTTGGTCGCCGAAGGTTCCCGCGCGGCAGAGGATTATTCGTGTTGGCCGCAAGGCGCGGCTGGCGGCATCGCGAGGTTGGCGACATCCGAGGCAATGGTGACGGGCTATGGCTAAGTCCGCCACCAGGTCCGTCGCCTGGCGCGACCGATGATTGCGAATTAGTCAGATAGGCGGGGAGCGGGTGGCGATGACTGCCCCTGTGGGCTTAATCGCCCGCGCCGTGATGCGCTTCGCCATAAGATCAAAAAATTGATATCAAGAGGCAATAATATTACTTAGACTTCTCTTAAACCAGCGCGCATCGTTAATGGCGCGAATTGGGCTGCCCGGATCACGCCGGGCATCAGACGGCGGGAGGGATCCTGTTATGCCGGTCGAAACTCCTTTTAGACCGTCTCGCGGATGCGAGGATGCGACGGTGAACAATAAAGAGCTTAGCGCTCAAGAACTGAGTGCACCTGCCATCCAGCAAATGATCGCTTTGGGTCAGATGAGCCGAGGCTTTGTGCACGATTTCAGAAACATCCTCGCCGTGATTTCCGCGGGGTTGAACCTGGCGAAGCGACACGAATCCGAGCCCGACTTGTCAGACAGCTTTCTCACGGGAGCCCAAGAGGGGGTGGTGCGCGGGATGAGGATGACAAAGCGACTCCTGGATTTCGCGAGTGGGCACGACTGCGATATCCATCCTGGAAACGTGAATGATGCTCTGCGGCATTTGGAAACGCTTTTGGGGTATGCGGCTGGAGCCGATACTCGAATTGACCTGGAGTTGGATCCAGATGTTCCGAATTTTGATTTCGATCCTCCGCAATTCAATTCGGCTATCATGAATCTTGTCGTCAACGCGCGAGATGCGATGCCCGATGGGGGCGTCATCGAAATCGCCACGGAATTGGTGTCTTGGACCGCACAACCAGGCCAGCATGCCGGCTCTTTTGTCCGCGTTCGAGTCCGAGACAACGGATTGGGCATGTCGGCGAGTGTCGTGCAAAGGATCTTCGATCCGTTTTTTACGACCAAGGCCGAGAAGGGCACCGGTCTGGGAATTCCTCAGGTCGATGCATTCATGAAACAGGCGGGCGGCTTCATGAAGATTGACAGTGCGATCGGCGCGGGCAGCACATTCGATTTGTTCTTCCCGGTGGGAGCGAGTTTGCGCGATCGGCCTGAGGCGTTGTCCCCGACGTATGATTGCGCGCCAAACCCGTCTGTTTTCGGGTCCGAGTTCCAGCACCTATAGCGCTCGCGGTTGAAGTCGCAGAGAGTTGCAGCGGAATGGCGCGCGGAGGTACACTCGGCTTTGCAAATCAGAGTCGCGGCCACTGCGCGGCCAGTTCCGGCCTGGATCGAGAACTTCCGGTAGATGGAGCCAACGCGCCACCGGGCCTCGCCTGCCATTAAGCGCCATGAATTCTAGAGGAGGTCGCCTTGGGATCCCCGCCGCCTGTCAGCCAGCTGGTCGTTCTCGCGCACCCAAATCCCGACAGTTTCTGCGCCAGCATCGCCGAACGCTGGCAAGCGCGCGCACACGGAAATCGCCAGGTCAGCAACCTTCGTGACCTCTACCGCGAAGGGTTCGACCCTATCCTCAAGGCTCACGAGCAGCCCGGGAAATCCGGGTTCTCGCCGCTCCCTGAGAACCTTGCGGAGTGCGAAAGGCTTCAGCGGTTGGACGTGCTGGTATTCGTGTATCCGGTCTGGTTCGGAGCGCCGCCGGCAATGCTTAAAGGGTATCTCGAACGAGTTGTGGGAAGCGTCGTGTCCTTCGCAAAGCATGCGGAGGCGGTGAAGCCGCTCGCCAATGTTCGGTTGGTGCAGATATCGACCTCGGCTTCGAGCGATGCGTGGCTTGCCGAAAAGGGAATTCCCAGCGCGCTTCACACCATCTTCGATCGCTATATCGCCGAAGTCTTTGGCGCCAAGAAGGCGTACCGCTTGCATCTCGATTCGATAAGTGAAGGCATGGGCCAGCACCACGCTGCGTCTCAATTGGCCGAGGTCGATCAACTCGCCGATCTCGTATGCGCGGAAGCTAACGCCGACCGATGGGACCGCAATAGGAAGGGGTCTGCGTGAAGCCGAAGATAGGACTTGGGATTGGAATGAATCGCGCAATCTGCCGCGCCTCCGCAAGGCGCACCTGGCCTAGGCTCTGATCTGGCCGACACCTGCCGGTATGGGGCCTGGCGAGGATCCGCGCGGAGAGTAGCGGGTGATCGGCGGGGTGGATTTGTCCAGCTTGCGGACCGAATTCAGCCCAGCGGCTCATCTGGCTGCGGTAATCTCAAAACGGAAAGAAGGCCTGGATAGCAACGATCGCCACGGCGCATGTCAAGAGATTGAGCGGCAGTCCAATACGGACGAAGTCCATGTAGCGATAGCCGGCCATCTGATAGACGATGACATTCGTCTGGTAGCCGAATGGCGTGGCGAATGCCGCGCTGGCCGCCATCATCACGGCGACGAGAAAGGGACGCGGACTGACCGCTAGGCTTTCGGCCAAGGCGACCGCCACCGGGGTCACCAGCACGGCCACCGTCGCATTGGAGAGAAGCTCCGTCAAAACCATGGTTATGAGGTAAAGCACAATGAGAGCCACGAGCGGGCTGAGATCGTGGACGTTGTCAATCAGGAGCCGTGAGGCCTGCTCGGCAAGACCGCTTTTCTCCATGGCGATACCGATAACGACCATGCCGGCGATGAGGATAAGGATCTCCGGCTTTAGCCCGCTATAGGCTTCGTCCGCGCTGATGACGCGCACCAGGATGAGAAGCACTGCTCCTGCGAACGCGGTAGCGGCGATTGGTGCGACATTCAGCGCCGCAAGGATGATCGCTCCGGCGAACACTCCGAGCGCGGTGATGGCCTTGCCGGGTTGGAGTGGTCGCTTGATCGCGAACAGGCTTGCGTCGCCGACTTGGGCGCTGGCGATATGTGATGGATCGACCGGCGGCGTGTCCTTGTCGCGCTCTTCATGCTCGTGTTTGCCTAGGAGGCGTCCGCTGACCAGGAACAGGTACAGTCCGCCCGCGAGTGCTATGGGCAGGCCAACCGGGGTGATTTCGAAGATGCCAAACCGAGGCTGTCCGGCGACCCGCGCCATGTCGTCGACCAGCAGATTGGTGGAAGTGCCGATCAGCGTGCAGCATCCCGTCAGCACCGTGATGTAGGAGAGGGGTATCAGGTATCGTTTCGGAGACTGTCGGAGTGCATTTGCGACATCCCGTATAACCGGAGCGCCGAGCACGACGATGGGCGTGCTGTTGAGAAAGCATGATACGCCCCCGATCATCGAGAGCAGCAGCCAAATACCCTTTGAGCCCCTGCGCTTGCAAAGCTTTACGCCTACGGCGATCGCGCGGTCGAGCAGCCCGGAGAGTTCAAGCGCGTAGGCAATCACGAATAGCGAGGCCAGCGTGATAATCGCGGGGCTGGCGAACGCACTTTGCACCTCGGAGGGGTGAACGACCCCAGCCATCAGCAGGGTGGCAGCACCGGCAAGGGCCACGACGTCGGCGCGCAGCCGATCCCAGATCAGCATGGCTACGACCGCGGCGAGCACCAGCAATGTCAGAATCTGGTCGATCGTCATCGCCAAGGTGCCTCGAAGGATGGCTGGGTTCTGTCAATGGCCGCTGGGCGGCCGGCGCTGCGATAGGGTCTGGAGGCATGGCCTGCACTTGTCTATCAACGTGCGGATGCGGGAGCCGAGCCTCAGGACAAGCCGCCTTGTGATTGCCGGTTCATTTGTAGCCGTGATCGCAATTGCCACGGCTGGATTTCTCATTGGGCGGGTGAGCTCTCCGCAACCGAGCCCGCCGATTGCGGTTCGGCCCGAGCCCGATGCGCCTGCCCGATTGGAACCCGAGCAGCCGCAGGTCCTGGAACGGGCCGAACTTATTGAGCTTGCCGGCCGTGCGGCGGATGTTTCGGCGTCGCATATTCCATTTCCGGCGGATATTCTGGGGCTGGTTGGGCGCCGTGTCGAACTGGCAATTCCATTCGGCTGTGACGGGCCCTCGCCGATAGACGCCAACGCACCCCTGAGTTGGCGCTACGATGCAGAGGGGCGGACGCTGCGCGTCCACGTCTCGCCGACGACATGGTCCATGAACGACTGGGGCTTCGCCGACTCCTCGGCGATGAAACCGACGCTGAAAGGCTTCTGGATAAGCCGGCCGTGGTCGTTATCCGAGATTTGTCCTGAAAATACCGGCGAGGTCGCGGTTCCGGATGCTCGCCCGGTGACATTACCGGGACAGACCCTGGCGGTGGCGGAGTTCCAGGCGGACCCCTCGGACGGCTCGGTGCGCGCACCGCGATCGTTCGATGCTGTGAAACGGTATGCTCCCGAGCAGTTGAATACCTCGCGGGGATTTCGCCTGAAACTGGTCGGACGTCTCGACAAGCTGCCCGATGGCCGGCCGGTACGCTGTATGCAGCCGGCAGGTAGCGAGCAGCGGCCGATCTGCGTGGTCGCAGTCGCATTCGAAGAGCTGCGCATTGAGAACCCTGCCAGCGACGATGTCGTGGCGGTTTGGTCGATGGGAAGCGCGATCCAAGCGGATTGATTGGCCGCAGTTTGCGGTCCGACGGCCTCTCTTTCACCACCGATCGGGACTGGAGGCGTCCGCCCAAAAACGGGGTCGGCCGGGCGCCCTTGGTGAGAGCACTGCCGCGGGCCGTCTCCTTGCAAATACATCGTAATACGATATAATGTCCGGGCGAATCACGGGAGGGTGGAAGGATACCCGCCTTTGGCCGGCGGGACATCGATGGAGGCAGCTATGCCGATGTTGAAGATCTTGGCCGTGGCCGTCGGAATGACGGTAGGCAGTCTGTTGGCCGCTGCCCTTCTTACCTGCCTCGCCTGGTGGGTCGCTGGCCGCATTCACCATCGTCGCTGGGGATGGGCCTTGTTGCTCGGGATGATTGGCGGGATTTGGTTCGCCGCTTTGGGGCATAGCGAATTCTTCAAGATGGCCGCCATATTCGGGCTCGTTGCGTCGGCCGGGCTGTATTTCGCCGCTCAAGCTGCGAGGACCGAATCTCCGCGCGACGAAAAGCATCGTTTGGCCAAGCCTGGGTCAAGACCGTGATCGTCGTGTCGCGCGTTTGGCACTATCCTGCCCTCATTGCGGTGCTGGGCCAGGAGAGAAAACCGAATTTCGCTGAATTGCGCCACCTCGTGAGGCGCATTCGGCGTGAGGTGGTCGCAGCGAGCTCTCAGCAGCGCGCGCGGGGGCAAGTAGTGCGCCGCCTCGTCATTGCAGCGTTGAAGTCGCCGGCTGTGCGACGGGGCTCCAACCAATAGCCGCCTCCACGGGGTAATCACGCGCGCCAAGGAGGCCGCGCGGTGTGATCAGCCCCGATCGCACGGGGCCCGGCGCAATCAGAAAATAGAAGTATTTAAGTTGCATCTTTTTCTCGTGTTTGATAGGTGCATACCAGATGCATGTTTTACGGAGTCGCGCCATGATCCGCTTGCAGATGGACGACAACGGGCTGGAGAGCCTGGTCAATGCCTTCTACGCGCGCGTTCGGGCGGATGACGCGCTAGGGCCCATATTCAACGATGCAATCGGCGATTGGCCCGAGCATCTTGAGAAGCTGGCGAATTTCTGGTCCTCGGTGATGTTGACCACCGGGCGCTACAAGGGTCAGCCGGTCCCGGCGCATATGCAACATCGGGACCGGATAACTCCTGCTCTGTTCGAACGCTGGTTGGCACTCTGGACGCAAACGACTGACGAGTTGATGGACGCTCAAGCAGCGGCCGCGCTCCAGGCAAAGGCCCGTAGGATCGCGGAAAGCCTGCAACTGGCGATGTTTTTTCGGTTGGACCGGCCGCCGACTGGCGCACCGGCAAGGGCCGGTGCCGCGCTGGGTGAGGGGGCTTTGACGTGACCGACGAGGACGATCCAGCTCGCGCCGCGAAGGCGCCGGCCCCATACCGGTCGACCCCGGTATTCGATCAGGATTCCCTGCCATCTGCCCTGCGAGGTCGCCATGCGACCAAGGCTGGGGTCTGGGGCCTCATACGGGTTATCGAGGGCAAGCTTCGGCTTTCCTATCTTGAACCGCCGTCCGAAATCCTTCTCGACGCCGAGCAGGCCGCCATCGTCCTGCCCGAGCAGCCGCATTTCGTAACACCGCAGGGGCCCATGAAGATGCAGGTCGATTTCTACAATCAACCGCCCGGTTGAGCGCTTCACCTATCTAGATTGTTGATTTTCTTTATTTGAATCCAAGGAGACGTTGATGTCGAAGACACTCAGCGAGCGCACCATTGCGCTCGTCAAAGCCACCGTTCCCGCGCTCGAGGCCCATGGCCTCGATATTGTGCACGAAATGTACGCCCGCATGTTTCAGAACCCGGAGATCCGCGATCTGTTCAACCAGTCGCACCACGGCGACGCGGGCTCGCAGCCGCGTGCATTGACGGGAGCGATCCTCGCTTACGCCAGCAATATTGAGAATCTCGGTGCCCTGGCTCCGGCGGTCGAGCGCATCGCCCAGAAGCATGTCGGCTTGCAGATCCTGCCCGAGCACTATCCGCACGTCGGCGAGGCCTTGCTTGGTGCGATCAAGGCGGTGCTGGGCGAGGCGGCGACGGACGATATCCTCGCTGCCTGGGGCGAGGCCTATTGGTTCCTCGCGGATATTCTGATTGCCCGTGAAGAGCGCGTTTATGGCGAGCAGTTGGGGGCTCCTGGTGGTTGGAACGGTTGGCGCGAATTCCGCATCGAGCAGATCGTTCGTGAAAGCAGCGTGATCAGTTCCTTCATCCTGCGGCCCGTCGACGACCGGCGCGTCATCGAACAAAAGGCGGGCCAGTATCTGACCTTCTGGCTAGAGATTCCCGGGCATCCGCCGGTCAAGCGTAACTATTCCATTTCGGACGCGGCCAATGGAGAGACCTATCGCATCTCGGTGAAGCGCGAGCCGCAGGGGCTGGCATCGGGGTGGCTCCATGATCATGCCCAGGTGGGCACCATTCTCAAGGTGGCGCCACCGGCCGGCGAGTTCTTCCTGGCCGAGCATCCCGAACGCCCGGTCGTGCTGCTCTCGGGCGGCGTCGGCCTGACGCCGATGGTCGCCATGCTCGAGACGATCGCTGCACGCCACAAGGACGTGCAGACCTTTTACATCCACGGCACCCATGACCGCGAGACCCATGCGATGCGGGATCATGTCCGGACGATCGCGGCGAACGCCGCCACGATCGAAGTCGTCGATTTCCATCAGACGCCGCTGTCCGGTGAGGTCGCGGGCAGGGACTATGATCACGCGGGGATCATCACCGACGAGTGGCTGATCGCGAACACACCTGTAGGCGCCGCCGATTTCTATATTTGCGGTCCGCGCCCATTCCTCCGCGCGGCTGTCTCCGCGCTGTCGCTTGCCGGGGTGGCCTCGGACCGGATCCACTATGAGTTCTTCGGCCCGGCCGACGAACTTCTGGCGGCTTGAGCCAAAGCCGATGCAGGATTTCATCATCGCCCGCGTTGTGCATGTCATCGCCGTCCTATTCTGGATCGGCGGCGTGGCCTTCGTGACGCTGGTGGTGATGCCGTCCGCGCGCGCAGAGCAGCGGCCCAACGACCGGCTTGCCGCCTTCCATCGATACGAAAGCCGCTTCGCCCCGCAGGCTCGCCTTTGGGTGCTGCTTGCTGGTGCGAGCGGGTTCTGGATGGTTTGGCGCGGCGAGATGTGGGAGCGCTTCGGCGACCCTCATCTCTGGTGGATGCACGCGATGGTCGCGCTTTGGCTTGTGTTCGCGGTTATGCTTTTCATCATCGAGCCATTGCTTCTCCACCGGCGCATGGCTGCATCAAATGACCCGGCAGCTGTTTTCACGCGTATGGAAACGATGCATCGCGTCTTGCTGGCTGCCGCTGTCGGGACCGTCATCGGCGCGGTGGGAGGCAGCCATGGTCTGTTCTGATTTGGGCGGGGCAAGCCGCGAAGTCCCGAATATCCGTTGGATCGTGCCGCATAAATTTTGCCGCGAGCGGGCAAGAACATTCATTTGCACGGTAGCGTCCGATGCCCCACCCTCTCCTGGCAGGCCAAACAACGGTACCTGGTTCCCGGCTTGCGCCAGTCAGGAAAGGATGCCTCATGACGGGGCAGACGCCGAGAAACCGTTCGACACGGGCTTCGTTCACTTGGGGGCGAGCTTTGTGGACGGTTATTCTCGCAGGCGTCACTTTCGGCCTTATTTGCCTCAGCGAGTATCAGGTTTTGAGCAACGCGCAGATCATGATGCTCATTTTTCTGGCCGTGCCCGTCGCCGCATTCTTGGTTTCAGGCTGGTGTCGTGATGCGTCCGATGAGCCTCGTCCATAAGAAAAGGCGCGTTTGTTCCAATCGATGCGCCCGGCGAGCATGCAATTGCTGCGATCGATTTTAATATTTTTCCGGTCGCGAGCAGATCCGTGAGCTATCATCCAAGTAACACCATAATTATTGCTGGGATCCAGCGAAAAGATGATCTTTGTCGCTGGGAGGCAGGATGGTAGGTCACTGGCCGAAGAGACGAAGGCGCCATTTTTCGTGACGACAGGCTGCGCAGCCGGCACTGCGCAGCTGCGGATGAGGCGCGTCCGCGGGCGGCGTTGACGCTGCCAAAGTCCTATCGTCTCCGGTTAGTGCGAGGAGACGACGATGGGCGGCGCCGTAGCAGGAGGAACAGCGTTTCGCGCTTATCAGGAGGAGGCAGGTGGACACGAAGCCAGGCCATCCTTCTTCGCGCGCTGGTTCATGTCGACGAACCACAAGGATATCGGCACGCTCTACCTGATCTTCTCGGTTGTCGCCGGAATCCTTGGTGCCGCCATCTCCGGGATGATGCGCCTTGAGCTCGCGCACCCGGGAATCCAGTATCTCCCGCTATGGCTGGGCAGCGGCGACTTTTCCGCCTCGCTCCATCTCTGGAATGTCCTGGTGACGGCGCATGGCCTGATTATGATCTTCTTCGTGATCATGCCGGCGATGGTGGGGGGCTTCGGGAACTGGATGGTCCCGATCCTGATAGGCGCGCCCGACATGGCATTCCCGCGCATGAACAATATGAGCTTCTGGCTGCTGGCGGCCGCATTCCCGCTTTTCCTTGCGTCCGCTTTCGTGCCCGGCGGCTCCGGCAACGGAGCGGGAACCGGGTGGACCCTCTACGCGCCGCTGGCTACCAGCGGGTCGCCTGGACCGGCGGTAGACATGGTGATCCTGTCGATGCACCTCGCCGGCATTTCGTCGATCCTTGGGGCGATCAATTTCATCACGACCATCTTGAACATGCGAGCGCCGGGTATGACGCTACATAAGATGCCGCTGTTCTGCTGGTCGATGCTCGTGACGGCTTTCATGCTGTTGTTCGCCTTGCCGGTCCTGGCTGCGGCGATTACGATGCTCCTGACGGACCGCAACTTCGGAACCACGTTCTTCGATCCGGCGGGCGGCGGCGATCCCTTGCTCTATCAGCACCTCTTCTGGTTCTTCGGACACCCCGAGGTCTATATCATGATCCTGCCCGGGTTCGGGATCATCAGCCAGGTGACGTCGACCTTCAGCAGCAAACCGGTCTTCGGCTATCTTGGCATGGCCTATGCGATGGTGGCGATTGCGGTCATCGGGTTCATCGTGTGGGCGCACCACATGTTTACGGTGGGGTTGTCGGTCAACGTCAAAATCTATTTCACCGCGGCGTCGATGGTGATCGCCGTGCCTACGGGCATAAAGGTCTTCTCGTGGCTCGCGACGCTATGGGGCGGGTCGATATCGTTCAAGACCCCTCTTCTCTGGGCCCTCGGGTTCATCTTCATGTTCACGATCGGCGGCGTCACGGGGGTGGTACTCGCCAACGGCGGAATCGATGACGCGCTGCAGGATACTTACTATGTGATAGCACACTTCCACTATGTTCTGTCGCTCGGCGCCGTATTCTCGCTGTTTGCCGGATTTTACTACTGGTTCCCGAAAATGACCGGCCGAATGTACAGCGAGATCTTGGGAAAGATCCATTTCTGGATTTTCTTTGCCGGGGTGAATATTCTCTTCTTCCCGATGCATTTCCTCGGCCTTCAGGGCATGCCGCGGCGCTACCCTGACTACCCGGAGGCCTTCGCCTATTGGAATCATGTAGCCTCGGTCGGCTACGCGGTGATGGCATTCGGCATGCTATTCTTCTTCGCGAACATCCTGTGGGCATTCCTGCGCGGCGCCAAGGCTGGCGACAATCCATGGGGGGACGGTGCAACGACGCTCGAATGGACGCTTTCGAGCCCACCCCCCTTTCACCAGTTCGAGACGCTGCCCCGGATTGGCTGAGATCGGGGATCAAGAAAGGAGACAAACCGGGGGTAGCTTGATAAGGCGGCCACGTGGTTTCAATCCTCTCCTGGCGTCGGCCCGAGATCGCGGTAGATTTCGGCACCGCGAATGTGCGCATCATTCATCGCAGCGACGGCATCGTCTTCGATGAACCCTCCTTGTGCTGCTTCTCCCGCCAGCACGGGATGAGCGACCTCGTTGCCGCGGGCGCCGAAGCCCACGCCATGGTCGATCGAACGCCGCGCAATCTCCAGGTAAAAAGGCCGCTTTGCCGCGGCGTCTTGCAGGATATCGATGCGGCAAGAGGATTGTTGCGTTACGCGCTGTCGCGAGCCCTTGGCCGCAAGCATCGGCGATCGATCAGCGCGCTTATCGGCGTGCCGGCTGACTCCACCCAAGCCGAGCGAAGCGCGATGCTGACAGCGGCCAATGACGCGGGGATCGGCAAGGTGACACTCGTGGCTGAGCCGCTCGTCGCGGCGATCGGCGCGGCGCTCCCGGTAGAAGCGCCGGCTGGTTCGATGTTGATCGAATGCGGAGCCGGCACGACCGAAGTCGCGGTGTTTTCGCTCGGCGGCATTTGTGCGTCGGGTTCGGTTCGCATTGGCGGCTCGACTCTCGACCGCGCCATGGCCGATCACCTGCACCTCAATCACAAATTTCTGATCGGCGACCTGACGGCAGAGCAGCTCAAGCTGGATTATGTCGCGAGACGTGAGGATTCGGAGTGTGACCTGTCGGCAGTTATCGCGGTGCGAGGACGCTGTTTGCGCGAAGGGCTTCCCAAATCGCTCGACATCAAGGTCTCGGAGCTCGATCGCATCGTTGAGAAACATGTCGAACAGATCGTTGGAGTGGTCCGCGATGTGTTGGGCCGCACCTCTCCGGAGCTTAGCCGGGACATCCACGGGCGGGGGGTTGTTCTGACCGGTGGCGGCGCGATGATGCCGCTGGTACGCACCATGATCGCGGATGCGACGGGGCTACATGTCGAAACCGCCGAGCAGCCGGCTCAATGCGTGGCCAATGGACTCCATCAAATGCTGGCCGGTTAACGGAGGAACCCGTCCTGTCTGGGAATTAATTTTGGACAGCTGATGGGGCCTCATTGGGAAGCCGTTCACCCCGCGCGCTCAATCCCCCAGCAGCGGCCGCGTTGAAAGATCGTCCTCAACAACGGTACTGATCGTGATGAGCGATTTGAAAGACAAAACGCCCGCCTCCTCGTCGAGTGCCCGACGTACGAAGGCATCGTATTGCGCCATCGAAGTCATCTGGACCTTCAGCAGGAAATCGTCATCGCCGGTCACCTCCCACGCGCCGGTGACCTCGGGATGATTTTGCAAGCTTCGGGCGAACATATCCCTCGGCCGTCGCCCAGGTTCCTTCATTCGAACGACGATGTGCACCGTCAAGGCGGATCCGGTCAGCGCCGGGTTCACGACTGCTATATCCGCTACGATGATATCCTCTTCTCGCAGGCGACGCAGTCGCCGTAGCACGGCTGAAACAGACAGGCCGACATTTTCCGCAAGAATCCGGGCGGGCTCTAGATTGTTGCGTCGCACCCGGGTGAGTAGGCGCCGATCAAATTCGTCGAGATCGGTGAGTTTTCGCATATGGTGGAGAATAACGCAAAAAAGATGCGCCGATAGTGCTGACTTGGGCGCCAAGCACCTCTTGATCCATTGTAGAACGCTGAGGGTCGTTTCACCGACAAGATCCCTTCAGTGCTACTCGAAAAGGAGGCAAAGCATGACTGATAATCGGAACCAGGCAGGTCTCCTCGGCCGCACCTGGCGTTCTTTCTTCGAAACCTCCGAGGCAGCCGTCGCGATTCATTATGACGCGCCTTGGCGGCGGGCCAATAGCCTCCTCGAGCGGGGCCCGGTCGAGACCGTCCCCATCGGTGCGGTTACCGGCGCATAGCCGGAACGCTTGCGTCCCCGTTCCGCCCGTCGATGGATGGCGAGGAATTGGCCGGGCGCGGGTACCTTGACGCCCCGCCCCGGGCCCGGATCGAGGACCAGTGCGCGAGGCGCGGAGTCACCTCGACTGCAAGCTCGCAATCCTTCAAGCTGCTCGAACGCAACGAACAGGAGAGGCTGATGTACAAGCACATACTCATTGCGACGGATGGTTCCGATGTTGCCGAGAAAGGAGTCGACCATGGCCTCTCGCTTGCGAAGGCGCTCGGCGCCCGGGCTACGATCATCACCGTGACCGAGCCGTTCCCGATAGCCGGGGGGGAGTTTGCCTACGTCCCGAACGCATCGTTGATGGAGAGCTACGAAACCTCGCAGCAGGGGATCGCAAAGGAAAGATTGGCCGCCGTTGAGGCGGCTGCCGGCCGCGCCGGTGTCGCGGTAGAAACATTGCATGTGGCGGATGGCCAGCCAGCGGAAGCGATCCTTGCCGCGGCGACCGCACGTGATTGTGATCTCATAGCAATGGGTTCGCACGGGCGACGCGGCTTGGGACGGCTGATGCTTGGAAGCAAGACTTACGAAGTATTGTCGCACGGCCATATCCCGGTGCTTGTGGTGCGATAGGCCTTGCGTTTCGGCGAGGTTGGTGCGCGCGTTTATAGCCAGACCGACGCGAATTGACCTCGCCGGTCCTGCCGCGCCCGCTCGAGCCCGCGACAGGTAACCATTGGCAGACGCGGTCCGGAACCAGACGTAAAGAACGAGGTGACGCTCGCCGTTGGCAAGCCGAGGTCGCCGCCGAAGGCACTCGCGTCATGCAAAAGCCTAACCGATATCGATCGAACACGACCGGCCGTTGACCTGCCGCTTGGGCAACGGGGTCGGTGAGCGGCCGGCAGGCGAGCGAACATTTGAATTGTCGCCACAAAGACCCATATGAACTGTATGCATGTTCGTCCTTTCTTAGATCCTCGGGAGCCCCAGCGCCTCATGTTTGGCGACTAGCCGGACGCTCGTCTCGCCAGCTCAAGCGTCCGGCAGCGAACGGCATCGGAAGCGCTCGCCGGTAGGTGTCGCGCATCTCATCTTTTCGATGCCAGGCGAATTCCCGTTCGACATAGGCGGCGGCTTGTCTCCTGGAAGTTGCCAGGCCGCTGGAAAGGACAGACACCAATGGCAACCTCGTATCGCCGGTTGAGGCCGCGCTCCGACACGGCATTGCAGGTTGAAAGCCTGCTCGGCCGCTATCCTCACCTGAGCCCAGAAGACCTGGCAAAGCTAATCGATCTCATGCCTGACCTGCCGATGCTGGATCAGGTCTTGATCACCGCGGATGATCGGCTGGCAACCAAGCTAGCGCACTTTCTGCGCGATCACCGGTCTAAACTGAAGGCTCCGATGGTAACGCTCGCCCAATTTGCGCTTCCCGCAGTCCTGGCGGGGCTCGCACTCTGGTGGTTGTTCTCGTAATGAGGACGGCTGATCGGCCGCTATGCGTGAGAGCCGCAAGGCGCGCGCGCGGATCCCTGCAGAGGCCATATCGGGGTGGACTTGCGCACGACCAGGGGGGAGTATGACGTCAACGCGGCGGTAACGACAACTGCCGGCATACCGAGTCGAAAGTTTTCGAGCCCGACACGGAAACGATGCATATCGCTATGGAGACATCCGATGGCAATCAATATTGGCCTTTCGCACGAAGAGCGCGAACAAATCAGCACCGGACTCTCGCGGCTTTTGGCCGACAGTTACACGCTCTATTTGATGACCCACAGTTTCCACTGGAATGTTACCGGCCCAATGTTCAATACCCTGCATGTGATGTTCATGCAGCAGTACACTGAGCAGTGGACGGCGCTGGATCTCATCGCTGAGCGTATCCGCGCTCTGGGCTTCCCTGCTCCTGGCACCTACAAGGAATTTGCGGCGCTGGCTTCGATCAAGGAAGTCGACGGAGTTCCCAAGGCTATGGAGATGGTCCGTCATCTGGTGGACGCCCAGGAAGCAACCGCTCGCACGGCCCGTCAGCTCTTTCCCACGGTCGAGGCCGCAAACGATCAGCCGACGGCGGACCTGCTGACCCAGCGGCTCGATGTCCATGAGAAAACAGCCTGGATGCTGCGCAGCCTACTCGAGGAATAGCGATCCGGAAATTTCCAGTGACATGGACACTCGGCGAGGGGGGTGTCGAAAGACTGCCGAGATGGACAGCGCTCGGCGCTTCTCCGGGGTGGCCGACCGATGATAGAGGCGCTAACCTTAGATGTGACTGCTGGTTCATTGCCGCATTCCGGAGGCCGAGGTCCATTAACCCCGGCTCCATGGCCGCAACGAGGGAGGATCGCGTGAGAGTTGAAGTCGTGATCGAACGCAAAGCGCCCTACGCACTGGTTCTGTTGCGGATCGCCTCGGGGCTCGTCTTCCTAGAGCACGGGACACAGAAATTTTTCGGCTTTCCAGGCGGCGACTATGCCGGATCGGGTTGGACCCTGGACAATCCAGCGGCTTTCGCGGGCATCGTCGAGCTGGTGGCGGGTGCGCTGATCACGATCGGCCTCTTCACTCGTCCCGCGGCGTTCCTCGCCTCCGGCACGATGGCGGTCGCCTATTGGATGGCCCATGCGCCGAACAACTTCTTTCCCGTCAACAATGGCGGCGATGCAGCGATCCTGTACTGCTTCGTCTTCCTCTACCTCGTGTTCACCGGGCCGGGCGCGTTGAGCGTGGACGGCCTGAGAACGAAGACGCGCCCTGCCGACGGCGAGAACGTGAACGCATAGGCCCGGCGAACCACAGATCGTTCAGGAAGTGAAGAACTGCTGCGTGCCGTGAGCTTCGATTGCTTCGGCGAGCCGGCCGAGCGCATGCACATATGCCGCGCTGCGCAGCGTGATCCGGTGCTCCTTCGCACATGTCCAGATCGCGCGCCCTTCGGCTTCCATGCTGGCCTTAAGCCGATCATGAATCTCGCCTATGGTCCAGTAGTACCCCTGCCGATTTTGCACCCACTCGAAATAGGAGACGGTTACGCCGCCGGCGTTGGCGAGAATATCCGGGACCACGGCAACGCCTGCCCTTTCCAGGACCTCGTCCGCCTCGGGCGTCACCGGACCATTCGCCAGCTCCACGACGACCTTGGCTTTCACCGATGCCGCATTTCCCCCATGGATGAGGTTTTCGAGTGCCGCAGGCACAAGAATCTCGCAGTCCACACCGATGATTTCACCGGGTGGGATCGCCTCGATGCCCTCGGTTCCGGCCAGGCTTTCCAGCCCGGCCGACTGCTTGGCCGCGATCAGGCGCGCGAACGGGATGCCGGCCGGCGCACATACACCATGCCGGGAATCGGACACGGCGACGATCCGGTAGCCCACTTCGTCCAGCAAACGAGCGATGTGGCTGCCGGCATTTCCAAAGCCCTGGACGACGACACGCGAACCCGGTCCGACGCCAAGCTCCTGCTCGAGATGCCGTAGCAGGTAAAAGCCGCCTCGTGCCGTCGCATCGTCCCGGCCCAGCGAACCGCCCAATGCGATCGGTTTGCCCGTTATCACAGCCGGCGATACGCGGCCAACGATCGAGGCGTACTCGTCCGCCATCCATCCCATGATCATCGCGTTCGTGTAGACGTCGGGCGCCGGAATATCCCTATCCGGACCGATGATGCTGGAGAACGCCTGCATATAGGCGCGAGACAGCCGTTCCAGTTCGGCTTTCGAGAGCTTGCGGGGATCGACTTGGACAGCCCCTTTGCCCCCGCCATAGGGCAGGTTCATTACCGCGCATTTGAAGGTCATCCAGAAGGCGAGCGTCTCGACCTCATCGGCAGTCGCGTCTGGATGGAAGCGAATGCCTCCCTTCGTGGGCCCGCGCGTGTCGTCATAGCGGCAGCGCCAAGCCATGAACGATTTGCGCGATCCGTCGTCCATCCGGATCAGCAGCCGCGTCTTTGTCGTTTCGCGCGGATATTTCAGCTTTTCCAGGACATCGGGGTCAAGCTTAAGATGACGCGCCGCGTCATCAAGCCGGGTGAGGGCCTGATCGAGCAAGGAGGAATTCATCGGATTACTCTATTGCGGCTGCGGGAGATGATTTCGGCTGCGGGAGATGATTTCGGCTGCGGGAGATGATTAGTCGCCGCGGTCGCTTGCGAGACCGCCACGATCTTGAGCTCGCGCTCATGCCCCTCCCGATCGGGCCAAAGAATCGATTGCCCTTCGCGCAGCCCGATCAGGCCCGCTCCGACCGGGGTGAGGATCGAGATCCGGCCCGCTGAAATGTCGGCTTCCCCGGGGTAGGTGAGCTGGTAGCTATAGTCTTTGCCGCTTGCCTCATCGATGAACCGGACCGTGGCATGCATGGTGACGACGTTGCGCGGCATGCGGTCGGCTGTATGCGTCGTCGCTCGCGCTATTTCGTTGAGCAGCAGTTCGCTCGCTTGCGGTGAGCGATCTTCGGCCGCAATTGCCAGATCGGTCAGGGCTTCGGCTTCTGTATCAATCATGTGGATCGGCGGCCGGCGGCTCGCCTTGATAGTGGTCATTGGTTTCGCTTTCAAAAGGTGAACAGCCGCACCGAACCTCGTCGGGGCTGTCTCAAGTGGCTTGATCTTGAGCCCCGAGTTCGGGGCACGACGCACCGGAACCCGGGGCTATGAGCCCGCGAGAAGCTGCCCCCCGTGGTGGCGAAAGCGAAAATGACGGCGACGGATCTCCATAAGATCATGATGTAGGAAGTGTCCCGCCCAAGTCAAATGCGATCGTGCCGTAAAAGGCATTGCTCGCTGCTCGTAGGCCCAATTAGCCAGCTGTGGACGCGGCTAAACTTCCTGGTGGACCCTCAAGGCGCCGCGATGTGAAGTTCGCGCGCGATCTTTCATCACGAAGCGAGAATCCCCGGATGGGGCGGACGCAGGGCTGACAATCGCCGGCCACTATCGTCCGGCGAAGTCGAAGCTGTCAGCCCGAGCAAGTCTCCAGGCCGCGCTATAAAAATCGCGATCATGAGCGTCAGTGAGCAGTTCCCCGTCCTCGAGAAACATGTGAAGTTGCGAGAACATGCGGATCTCGGTCAGGCTGACGCGGCGAACAAGATGATGCGGCCCCACCTGACTGGGGTGTTCGAGCCCCGCTGCGGCAATCATTTCGGCGAGTGCGGTGACTGTGTTGTGGTGAAAATTGAAGACGCGCTCGGCCTTCTCGGGCACGGCGAGGGCTCGCTGGCGCAGCGGATCTTGCGTGGCGACCCCTGTGGGGCACCGGTTCGTGTGGCATGTGAGCGACTGGATACAGCCCAGGGCGAACATAAAGCTGCGCCCCGCATTCGTCCAATCGGCCCCAAGAGCCAGCGTTGCCGCGATGTCGAAGGCGCTGACGATCTTGCCCGCTGCGCCCAGTTTGACCTTGCCGCGGAGGCCTGCTCCGACCAGCGTGTTGTGAACGAACAGCAGACCTTCGCGCATCGGCATGCCCAAATGATCGGAGAACTCTAGCGGCGATGCTCCGGTGCCGCCCTCGGCGCCATCGACGACGATGTAGTCGGGATGGATGCCGGTCTCGCGCATCGCCTTCACGATCGCCATGAATTCCCAGGGTTGGCCGACGCACAGCTTGAACCCGACGGGCTTACCGTCCGAAAGACGACGTAGTTCGGCTATGAAGTGCATCAGCTCGAGCGGGGTCGAGAACGCGCGGTGCCGGGCTGGCGATATACAGTCCTCGCCGGTCGGAACGCCGCGGGTCACCGAAATCTCAGGAGTGACCTTGCCGGCCGGAAGGATCCCGCCATGACCCGGTTTCGCACCTTGGCTGAGTTTGATTTCGATCATCTTGACCTGCGGGTCGCTCGCCTGCTGGGCAAAGCGGATCGGATCGAAGTGGCCGTCTGCTGTGCGGCAGCCAAAATAGCCGCTTCCGATCTCCCATATGAGATCGCCTCCGAATTCGCGGTGATAGGGGCTGATGCTGCCCTCGCCGGTGTCATGAGCGAAGCCGCCCATTTTGGCGCCTTGGTTCAGGGCGCGGATGGCATTCCCGCTCAATGAGCCGAAGCTCATCGCGGAGATGTTGAAAATGGAGGCGGAGTAGGGTCGGCTGCAAGCATCTCCCCCTATGGAGATTCTGAACGTCGCGGGATCCGCCACGGGTGCCGGCCTGTTGGAATGGGCGATGAATTCGTGGCCGTTTTGATAGACGTCGAGAAGGGTACCGAACGCGCGTTCGCTGCTCTCGTTCTTGGCGCGCGCATAAACCAGGGAGCGTTGGCTGCGGGAGAACGGAGTCTCGTCGTGATCACCCTCGATGAGATACTGGCGAATCTCTGGTCGGATCTCTTCAAAGAACCAACGAAGGCGGCCGATGATCGGGTAATTGCGCCGTACCGAGTGGAGCGGCTGTGCGAGGTCATAAAGGCCGATGGTGGTCAAGAAGACACTGATCGCGAATAGGGGGATGGCCCAAATTGCGGGGAGGTAATAGCCCGACACCACGGCGCTGACGAGCGCGACGCTGAGGGCAGTGAAGCGTGTCAGGAACAAGGCGCACTCCGTGATTGTAGAAGGGTCCTGCGCCAGCTTCCGCGCAGGCTCGTGGGCAGAGCGATCGAGCGACGGGATCGCTCTGGGTGCCGGACGAATGCATAGACCGGATTGGCTTCAGACGGGAGCTGCATCATCCGCTCGTTGCCGGCCCATTCTCCGTGGGCTTGGACGCCCCAGGCATTTCAAACAGCGAGCCGCGCTTCGAAGAGATCGAGCTCCCGGACAAGCTTGCGCGCTGCCTCGCTGCCCAACTGCCGGTTGCGAACACGGCGAAAGATCTCCTGGCGCTCGGCCTTGAGCGCGGCAAGGCGAAGATCGCGCTCGATCTTCTCGTCGCGCCGCCGGATGTGCTTTTGCTCGGGCGGGGTGGTTTGATGGTCGATGCGCTCACGATAGAGATCCATCAGGTGCAAGGCGACGTTGACATATGCGTCTGCGTCCTTCCTGCCCTCGGCCAGCCGGTGCTGGGTGCGCTCGATTTCCAAGATTGCCGCCTCGGCCGCCGCAATCCGCGCTGCGTCCACCGCGGCGTCACCGGTCGGCTCGGCCGGCATCTCGAGGCCGCGCATCATCAACGGCAATCCGATCGATGCCGCAATCAGCGAAAGGATGATGACGCCCATCGCCAGGAATATCGCGAGGTCTCGCGCCGGGAAGGGCGAGCCGTCCGACATTGTCAGGGGAAGCGTCAGCACGCCCGCCAGCGTGATCGCGCCGCGTACGCCGGCAAACGACATCGCGCCGATGATCCGCCAATGGGGCCGGCTCCTATCTTCTGGCTGGCGATACAGGGTGAGGCGAAACGATAGCCACACCCAGGCGAAGCGCAGCGCGGCGAGACCGAGATTGATCGCGATGACGTAGATGATGAGCCACCAAGGTTCATGGTGGCCGGTCAATCGCACCGTGTCCGCTGCGCCGGCAAGGATCCTCGGCAGCTGCTCGCCTAGCAGCACGAATATAACCCCGTTCGCCGTAAACTGGATCATGTCCCAGACCGTGGTCCGGCGTATCCGGGTCATGGCCAGAGCGTTGCCCCTGGTTTCGACGAAGCCCATGGCTAGTCCCGCTGAAACCGCTGCCAGGATACCCGAGCAGTGCAGATGTTCGGCGATGAGGTAGGCCCCAAACGGAATGAGCAGGCTGATCAGGATCTGCGATCCGCTCTCCTCTCCAAGATGCCGCGTAATCACCGTCTTCGACCATCCGACAAGCGTGGTAAGGCCCGCGCCGATTGTTATTCCACCGATCGCAACCCAGAGAAAATTGAGGGCTGCATCGCCGAGCGAGAAGGCGCCGGTGAGAGCCGCGGCCACGGCAAAGCGCAGGCAGACGAGGCCTGACGCATCGTTGAGCAGCGATTCACCTTCAAGAATGTGCATCATCCGCTTTGGAATGGGCGTGCGCTGCGCGATTGCGGACACGGCGATAGGATCTGTTGGAGAAACCACTGCGGCCAGTGCGAAGGCAATGGCCAGAGGCATGGCGGGGATGAGCCAATTGATGAAGAAACCCATCCCCAGCACCGTGAACACCACCAGGCCAAGCGCGAGTTCGAGGATCGTCGATCCGTCCTTGAACAGGTCCTCGCGCGGGATGCGCCATCCATCGAGAAAGAGCAGCGGCGGCAGGAAGAGCACGAAAAAGATCTCAGGGTCGAGCGTCACGCGCCAGTCGGCGACGAGCCCGACGATCCCGCCCAGCGCGATTTGAACGAGGGGGCGCGGGATCGAAATGGGGAGCAGCCGGGCCAATATGCCGCTCACCACCACGGCAAAAAGCAATGTCAGGACGAGTGTTACGGTTTCCAAGTGGTCTCTCGAACAAGAAATTCTGTGCGATCACTCCTTAGCTTTGTGAAGCGCTCGCGCCAGTCTTGTCCGAGAAGGCTGCGCTCTTAGGCCAGCGCCTCCGCATCATCGTGGATCGGGATCGCCGGCCCGCCACGGTCAACCGGATCACCTACGAGAATGGCGAATTTCGCGCCCCGATAATAAATATCGGGTCGATGCCAGGCGCGGGTCACGATGAGGACCGTCCCGTCGATCTCGACGTGCTCGCCCGGCTTGGGAGAGCGCGCGAAGTGGAAACTTCCTCGGGGCGCTGCCGAGTTTCGGTCATGCCCGGCAAAGACGTCAATGAGCATTTCATCCTCCTTCATTCTGTTGGGATGCTTTTGGGCGCGGGGTAGTGCCAGAGCTCGCCCTGGCCGCACGCGGCGCGATATTGCCGTTCGGCAAATTGCCAGTTCGCCAGCTTGTCCCACCAGGCGGTGAGCCAGTTGGCGCGATCTTGCCGATAGTCGATGTAGTAGGCGTGCTCCCAAACGTCGCAGGCGAGGATCGGTGTGATGCCGTCCTGTAGAAGGGGTGTGCCTGCATCGTGCGTCGATAGCACTTCCAGGCCATCCCCGCGCGCGACCAGCCAGACCCATCCGGAGCCGAAATGACCGCTGCCTTCCGTGATGAAGCGCTGCCGTAGCGATGCGACGTTTCCGAAAGCGGAAGCGATTGCGCCTGCGAGCTGCCCCGAAGGGGTTGAGGCGATTGGGCTCATGCTCTCCCAGAAGAAACTGTGGTTCCACGCCTGGGCCGCATTGTTGAACAGACCATGGGCGCGGCTGCCGTGGGCAATCCTGATGATCTCTTCGAGAGAATGCGCGGAGAAATTCTCCTCCGAAAGCAGGCGATTGAGCGTCTCGACATAGCGCGCGTGGTGCTTGCCATGGTGGATTTGCAGCGTTTCTGCGGAGAGGACTGGCTGCAGCTCCCCGACGCCATAAGGCAGCGCTGGTAGCTCGAAAACCAACTGATTGGAGTCGGGGGAGGAAAGCGTTGCGCTCGAGCTTCGATTAGCCATGATGGATCTCCTTGAGAGCAGGTGAGGAAAAGGTCCGGTCTGGCCGGAAAGTGAGCACCAGAGCATCGCGCCATCCCGGACGATCGCTGTCGGCGGCCGTGATCGGGCTGACGCAATGTTGCAGGCGGCTATCATCGAGGAATACGCCGTCTCGCGGTTGCGAGAGGGTGACTTCCGTCACGAAGCGGCCATCTTCTGTGATTGTTGTGACCCCGCCCGCGACATTGTGTCGGCCAACCAGCATCATCAGAACAGCGGACACACCGTCCCGATGCAGGCCCTCGGGGGTCGGGTGCCCGGCTTCCATCGCATCGGCCGCGATGCGAAATTGATGCATCTCAGCGTGCCATGCGGGCTCGGTCCAGCCCGCCAGCGCGCCTGCAAGCGCTTCTCCGATTTGGAGCAGATTTATTGTTACGGGATGGTTGCCAATCGCTCGCTCGACCGGAGAGAACCAGCGCACGAAACCACCGTTCAAGCGATTGTGTTGGCGGCTTTGATAGTGCGGTTGATGGCGTTTGCGACTGATTGATCCCTCTTCGAGATGGAACGCTGCAAACCGCCGCCGCCGGTAGCCGCCACCGTCTCCCATCCAGCAATCGGGATCCAGCCGGTCCCAGCTTCGAGCAAATGTGGTCCAATCGGAGAAGCCGACTGGAATCGGGCCTGCGTTCCACTCCGCCGGTGATCCGCGGAGGTAGCCATCCGTTTTTAGCGTTTCGATCCGCGCGGTTGCCGGGCAGCATCCAATGGGCGGTCGGATGGGCGCTGGAAGAACACTGTTCAGATCAAACGCCATGGGCCAGTTCCGCCATCTTCGCGCTGAGCGCGGCGATGCAAAGCGCGATCGCGTCGCGCTCATGGATGCCGGCCCATTCGCCATGGGCGCCGGCGACTGTGGTTCCACGCTGGTCCGGCTCGATCCAGCACCCCAGCGGGAGAAGCGTGGAGGCGGCCATTCGAGAAGCCGAATAGCGCAGCGCGCGCACGCGTGTGCCGTCGGCGTGCGTCCAGATACCCTCTTCGACGGCGGCAAGCTCGCGAAGGCCAGGAAAGACCGCCAGGGCGATTTGCGAATCGAGCGCACGGCTTGGCGCCACAGCGCGCTGGCAAGTGGCAATCGCGGCGGCGAGAGCAGTTCCGCCGAACTCCGTTTCGCCGACCGGGGACAAGGCACATGCGCTCATGGCATGCTCGCCTTGCTGGTGACGGCGTGACCGCAGGCCATAGCGTTGCGAACGGGCTCGCAGATCTCCTGCAGGAGGCCATCACCTATCGCGTAGACCCAGCCATGGAGTGTCAGTTCCACTCGCCGTGCCCAGGTGCCGCGTACAAGCGGGTTCACCGCGAGCGCCTCAACCTGGGCGACGACGTTGCGTTCACAAAGATCATCAGCCTCATCCGAGCCCGGTGTGGCCATGTGGCTGTGGGACCGGCAGAGCACCCGAACCGGTGCAAGCCAGCTCTCGATGGCGTCATGGGTTTCCGGACCCATCGCCGCCTGGATGCCGCCGCATCCGTAGTGGCCGACGACGATGATATGCTTCACCTCGAGAACCTCGACGGCGAACTGAAGGGCGGCGGCGAAGTTGGGATCATTCGCGATCGCCAGGTTGGCGACGTTGCGGTGAACGAACATTTCGCCAGGGTCGAGATCGACGATTTCGGTCGCCGGCACACGGCTGTCCGAGCACCCTATCCAAAAGTAGCGTGGCCGCTGCTGGCCGACGAGACGACTGAAAAAACCGGCATCGACGAGGGTCTTGGCCGAAGCCCAAGCACGATTCCGGGCGAACAGGGAAGGGAGGCCCTCGGCACGTGGACCAGTGGCACCGGTTTTCTCTTCCTCGCTCGCCCGGGACCACCTCATTGCCCGGTCTTTTGCAGATCGACGATCCTCAGATAGGGCTTGAGGGTCTTGTACCCCTGCGGAAACTGGCGCGAGGCCTCCTCATCGGACAGTTTGGGCGAGATCACGACCGGTTGTCCGGGCTCCCAATTGACCGGCGTGGCAATGCTGCGGGCATCGGTGAGCTGGAGACTGTCGATGGCACGCAGGATTTCCGGGAAATTGCGCCCCGTCGAAGGGGGATAGGTCAGGATCAGGCGAATCTTGTGCGCCGGGTCAATGACGAAGACCGAGCGTACCGTGACCGTCGGGTCGCTTTCCGGGTGGATCATGTCGTAAAGCTTCGAAACCTTGCCGTCCGGGTCAGCGATCATCGGGAAGTCGAGCTTTGCCCCTTGGGTCTCCTCGATATCGAGTTCCCATTTGTGGTGGGCTTCGACGGGGTCGACCGAGAGTCCAATTGGCTTCACCTTGCGTTTGTCCCATTCGGGGCGCAGCTTCGCGACTTCGCCGAGCTCCGTGGTGCACACCGGTGTGAAATTCTTGGGATGGCTGAAGAGCACGCCCCAGCTGTCACCCAGCCAGTCGTGAAAGCGGATGCGCCCTTGCGTGGTGTCCTGTTCAAAGTCGGGGGCGATCTGCCCAAGTTGAATGGTCATGGAGACTCCTTCATGCTGTGCACCCAATGTGGTTCAGCTGCGTCCATCAAACAAACGAATGTTATGAATGGTTTTCCGCAATAATATTGCGGTTAATCTGAGGATGCTCGCCGGCCCCGCCATCCCGTCGAGGAGCGCGAAAGGGAGCGCAAAGCACACCATCCTCCCCGCGGACGATGCCGATCGGCCGCACAAATAAGCCTGCGGTCTCGATCGCGATCGCGTTCGCGGCTCTCAAGGAACGGACGAAGGCGCCGCACGCACTGCCGATCCGATCCTGCTCATTTTTGGCCTTCCCTCACGATTTGTCTCTTCTCCCAGGCGAGGGTTTGGCCGGGGATTTGGCACGCGGAGTTTGAGCCTCCGCCGATGGCGGGTCGGCTCTCCATCCGCATTCCGGTGGCCAGATCATCGTGACGTCGAAAGGCGGGGGTACTTCCTTGAAGCGTGCCCCGGCATCGCGATGCGCCTGGCTTTCAGAGTCCATCGCGATGAGAATCCCTGCGGCGACCGCCACGAAGAACACCATGATCGCAAGGAACGCCTCGTCGCTGATGGCGCCGGCGTCGTGGAAGCAATACAGCATCACGCCGATCCCCAGGATCATTGCCCCCAACGCGGCGAGAGCCGTCCAGAATTCAACTCTAGGTGGCGGTGGCGGCGGTTCGGGTCGGAAAGATCCTAGCGGCTTCATCTCGGTCTCGGCCCGAATGCAGGCCGGCCTCCTGGCGATGGTTCGACCATGGCGGTCTCTCCTTGTGATCGCATCATCAACCCGGTTGCATCCATCAAGCAAACGAATATTATTGGGCATTGAGCATAAGGATTTTGTGGGATGGATATCAGCGTCGCGCGCACCTTCCTCGAGGTCGTCAAGACAGGCAGCTTCGTGAGCGCTGCTGCCAATCTCAACCTCACCCAAACCGCGGTCAGCGCCCGTATTCGCGTGCTTGAGGATCAACTCGACCGCCCTGTCTTCATCCGCAACAAGGCCGGCGCAAAACTGACTCCCGCTGGCGAGCAGTTCCTTCGCTTTGCGACGACTCTTGTTCAGGTGTGGGAGCGTGCACGCAAGGCGGTTGCCTTGCCTCCGGGCCGAGAAACCGTGGTGACGGTCGGCGCGGAACTCAGCCTGTGGAGCCCGCTGTTGCGGCATTGGCTGCTGTGGATGCGCCAGCAGTGCCCCGAGATTGCCGTGAGCACGCAAATTGCTTCGCCCGAGAGCCTGATGGAACAGGTCCAGGACGGTACGCTCGATGTTGCCGTGTTGTATGCGGCACCGAGCCGGCCGGGGATCATTGCCGAGCTCCTGTTCGAAGAGAAGCTCGTCTGTGTGCGAACAACCCCCGTCAGCACGCCGCTCGCGCCTGAAGACCATGTGCAGATCGATTGGGGCGATGAATTCGCCGCAAGCTATCAGGCGGCCTTCCCCGACCACCCCAACGCGGTCGTTTCGATCAGCTACGGCCCGCTGGCCTTGGACTATATCCTGGCAACCGGCGGCTGTGGCTATTTCCGGATGGGCTTCATTCGCTCCTATCTCGAAGAAGGACGTCTCGCGCTCGTGCCGGGGAGTCCCGAGTTTTCCTATTCAGCCTATGTCGTCCATTCGACCAAGGCCGATCCCGGCGTGATGGACAAGGTTCGCGCTGGACTGCACGCGTCGGCGGCGCTTGCTGCATGACCGACGACCTCTCCTCGCCCCCTTGCTATGCGGAGAGCGCCGACGATGTTTACATGGGCTTCGCGGCCGGTGACGAGATCGTTGCGGCCCTGAATGAACTGCTGGAAGCTGAGCGGGCAGGCGCGCGGGTTGCGCTTGCGAGCAGCAAGGGCGCGGCTGAAACGCCATATGGCGTGCTGATGACGACAGTCCGCGCGGACGAAGCCCGGTGGTGTGCGATGCTCTCGCGGCACCTCAAGCAGCTTGGCGCGATGCCGTCGGGCAAGACGGGTGCCTTTTACGCAAAGGCCATGACCATTCCTGGAGCTCTCGACCGACTCGCCTTTCTAAATCGCGGGCAAGCCTGGGTTGTGCGAAAGCTCGAGGCACTGGCGCCGCGTGTGCGGGACGATGCCCTGCATGGCGATTTGCGCGAGATGTTGGATAGCCATCGTATCAACATCGACCGTGCATCCGCAGTCTTGCAGGCAAACGTGGCCCCGAAAAAACGGCGGTGAGTCCCCGGACCGAGAATCTCAATCAAACTCCAAGAAACCGGAAAGGCGCTGACCGGATGCGGTCTGCGGGTCCCAATGCCCAGGGGAGATCACCGGTTTGTCAAACCACGCATCGCCTCGCGATCGGTCAACAGGTCAGAAATCTTGTAGGAATCGAAGACGGCCATCATCGCCTGCACTCCCTGCGCGAGGACGCCCGTAAGACCGCAGGCGGGCGACAGCGCGCACCCCGCACAATCCGCGAGCTGAAATCCTTCCTCGGTCGTGCGGACGACCTCTCCGACGGTAATTTCATTTGCAGGACGGGCAAGCTGCATACCTCCTGTGCGCCCTCGAACGGTCTCGATGAAGCCGCTGTGTGCTAGCGCATTGACGACCTTCATCAGGTGATTGTGGGACAGGTCGTAGGTGCGAGAAATTTCGCCGATCGAACAAAGGCGATCGTCGTTGAGCGCCAGGTGGATCAAAACCCTTAGCGAATAATCCGTGTAGCGCGTGAGCCGCACACAGCTCTCCTAGGAGGGAAGTCAATAGACCATTATACCTGTATATTGAAGACATGTTAAGCGCCGATGCTGGCGCGATTTTCGCGGATAGCCAAGCTTGGCTATCCGGTTGCTGCATCTAGATGCTTCGTCGACACCCACCCTATGAACGGTCACAGGCCGCGTGCCGGGTCATGACTCTCGATGGCATGACGCTCCATAGCGTGCCCTGTGGATCGTCGCGCTGCGCAGGTCAGAGCGGTCGGTCCTCATCGTTCAAGATGCGTTCCGCTGCACCCGTGACGTCCTCATATTGTCCGCTTCTGAGCGCCCAGAAGAACAGGGCGAGCCCCAAGCCGCCAAGTGCGAGCGAGATGGGAATCAGATACCAAACGACGTTCATGTCGGGCGGGCCGGCGGTGGGCGGCGCAAGAAGCGCGGGTTCAGGCGCAGAGCGTTCGCGACGACGAGGATTGAGGAACCTGACATCGCCAGCGCGGCGAGAAGCGGTGTGACATAGCCCGCAATGGCGACCGGCAAGGCCACGAGATTGTACAGCGCCGCGAAGGCGAAATTCTGGCGGATCAGGCGATCTGCAACGCGAGCGATCCCAATCGCATAGGGCACGCTTTCGAGATCGGGATGGAGGAACACGAAATCCGCCGCCTGACGCCCGACGTCGGCGGCGTTGCCAGGCGCGATTGAAACATGCGCCGCGACGAGCGCGGGCGCGTCGTTCAGGCCATCGCCGACCATCAGTGCCTTGTGCCCGTCCTGGGCAAGCGATTCCAGATAGGCGGTCTTCTCCGCGGGGAGCAGTCCCGCCTGGACCGTGGCGATCCCGAGTTTGCCTGCAACCGGAGCGACCGCTTCACGGGTGTCCCCGGACATGATCTCGAGATCGTAGCCGCGAGCGCGCAGCGCAGTTACGGCCGCTGTTGCGCCCGGTCGCAATTCGTCCTCGAATGTGAACCTCTGCGCGAGCCTGCCATTGAAGGCCAGCACGGTCCCGCCGAGATCCGGATGCGCATTCTCGCCGAGCGCCCATCCGCTCCGCCCGAGGCGCCACACGTCGCCGCCGATCCTGGCTTCAAGACCGAGCCCCGCGCGCTCGACAATGCTGTCGAAGGCGATATCGGCGGGCGCAGCCGCAACGGCGAGCGCCTGGGCGTAGGGGTGACGTGAATTCGCACCGATCTGGGCAGCGATGGCCAGATAGGCCGGATCCGGGGCGACGTCGCGGTGCAATCGAGGCCGTCCCGACGTCAGCGTACCGGTCTTGTCGAAGACGACCGTATCGACCTCGACGAGCCGCTCCATGGCAGATCCGTCCTTGACCATGATGCCATGCTCGAAAAGCACCCGAGCGGCGACGACCTGCACCATGGGAACGGCGAGACCCAGGGCGCAAGGGCAGGTGATGATAAGCACCGCGACCGCGATTGTGAGCGCGCGGTGCCAGTCGCCGGTGGCCAGCAGCCACCCGAAAAAGCTCAGCAGCGCCGCGCTGTGGACCACGGGAACGTAGAGGCTGGCCGCCCGGTCCGCGATGCGCCGGAACTGCGTTCGCCCGCCCTCCGCCGCCTCCATGAGCCGCATCATCTCGGCAAGGAAGCTCTCTTGCGACGAAGCCGTGGCGCAGATGGTGAGCGGCCCCGTCAGATTGAGCGTACCGGCACGCAATCGGCTGCCTGCGATGACCTGCTCCGGCAAGCTCTCCCCGGTGACCAGCGCGGCGTCGATATCCGAGCGCCCCTCGAGTACGACCGCATCGACCGGGATACGGTCGCCCGGTCGCAGAAGGATGGTCATGCCCGGCTCGAGCTCTTCGGTCGCGAGATAGGCCCGGCTGCCGTCGGGCGTGACGACGGTGGCTCCATAGGCTGCAAGGCGCCCAAGCCCCATCACGGCCGTTCGCGCCTTCTCGCGCATCACATGGTCGAGGGTCCGGCCGATGAGCAGAAAGAACAGGAGCGAGACTGCCGCGTCGAAATAGGCGTGAGGCAATCGCTGGATCGTATCATAGAGGCTCATCGCAAAGGCGAGAAGCACGCCAAGCGAGATCGGCACGTCCATGTTGGTCTGACCGCGCCGTAGTGCCTGCCAGGCCGACTGGAAGAAAATCCTGCCTGAATAGGCCAGCGTCGGCAGCGCGATCGCGGCCGACAGCCAGTGGAACAGCTCGCGGGTCTCGCCGGCGGCGCCGGACCAGACCGAGATCGAAAGCCCCATGATATTCATCGAAGCGAACCCGGCGACCGCCAATGCCCGGATCAACAGGCCGAGCTGGCGATCCTTTGCTTCCGTCTGCGCCTCGTAGAGGTAGACGTCGTAGCCGAGCCCGCTCAGGGTTTCGCCGAGCGGCGGCGGACCCTCGCTTTCCTGCCAGTCCACGGCCACGCGCCGGGTCGAGAGGTTGACGCGTGCACGCGCCACTCCGGGCAGATGGCCGAGCGCGTCCTCGATCTTGCGGATGCACCCACCGCAGCTAATGCCGGGGACGGAAAGATCGGTATGCAACAGGCCCGTGTCGACCTGCCGGCTCGCCAGAAGAATTTCCTCGGCCGACAGCCGGGTCAGGGCGGATGCTTCTGTCACGGTATCAACGGACTTCGCGGTAGGCATGCCAGGTCGCATGGCCCAGCCACGGGAAAACGATGATGAGGCCGACAAAGCCCGTTCCGACCGACAGGAGGAAGAGGACAAGCACCAGGATGCCCCAGACCAGCATAGCCTTCAGGTTGTTCCAGACCAGCACCCAGCTCGTGCCCATGGCCGTCAACGCATCGACCCGCTTGTCCAGCATCATGGGAATGGAGAAGGCGGAGATCGCGAAGGAGAATGCCGCAAAGAGGCCGCCGATGAGCGTTCCCACGACGAGCATGGCGATCCCCGTTGCCGTGGTAAACAGCATCGGCGTGATGTGATCGAGGCCAGGGAAAGGCCGCACGCCGAAGAACAGCGCGTAGATGATGACCGCCGCGCGCATCCACAACAACATGACTCCGCACAGCAGCGCTCCGGTGAAGAGAACCTGACCGCCTGCGCGTGCATGGGGCAGCAACATCTGTCGCAGCGAAACCGGCTGCCCGAGTTCGAGCGCGCGGCTCTTGTCGTAGAGGCCGATGGCCAGTGCCGGTGCGAATACGAGAAAACCCGCGATCGCCGGGAAGAGCGCAAAATCCCATGCCAGCCAGATCAGCCCGGCAACGATGCCCGCGGAAAGCAGAAAGACGAACAGGCCGTAGAGCAGGCTTGGACCGGGATTGGTGGCAAGATCGCGCCATCCGTCGCGCAACCACCCGAACGCAGCCCCGGGTGCCAGGTCACGGGCGTAGCGTTGCTCGATCGGAAGCGGGGGAACGACAGGCGGGATCGTGGTCATCATCTTCTCCCGATCATCTCAGCACGACGACTTGGCGGCACCGAACACACCAACGGCCTTCTGGGTCCCGTCGTTCCTGGCGTGCTCGACGCATTTGGGCTCGGACGTCGATGCGACATAGACGAGATGGGCATTGGCCAGCAGGATGGCACCCAACGTCGTGATCGCCAGTGTGACGTAAAAGCCGCGCGAACGGGGGAGCCTCATGGCTTGCCGCCCTTGTCGAGCAGGAACACAGTGAGGATCTTGCGGTCGATCGGGCTGAGGCGATGCTCCCATGCCGGCATCTCGCCTTGCCGGCCGTTGTAGATCGTCGTGTAGATCGTTTCGATATCGCCGCCGTAGAGCCAAATTCGATCGGTCAGGTCGGGCGCGCCGACCTGCGGATTGCCGCGCCCCTGATCGCCATGGCAGGCGACACAATTTGCGGTGAAGACGTCCCGGCCCTTGGCGACCGATCCTGCTTTGCCTTTCGCCCAGGCGGGATCCGACAGGGTTTTCACATAGTCGGACACCGCCAGGACCGCATCGTTGTCCAGGATGCCGTCCTTGCCGAAGGCGAGCATCTGGCCGACGCGGGTCTCCTTGCTCGCCGGGCTGTTGATTCCGACCGCAATCGTGCGCGCGACCGTGTCAGGAGCGCCGCCCCACAGCCAATCCCGGTCGGTTAGGTTTGGAAATCCGGCGTTACCGGTCGCATTCATGCCATGGCACGCGGCGCAGTTGTCTCCGAACAAGCGATGGCCGTCCTCGCGCACATTGGCCATGAGGTTCGGATCGGCCTTGATTTGGTCATAGCTCATCGCCGCGACCTGCCGCGTCCAGGTGGATCGCGCGTCTGCGGCTGCCGCCACGCGCTTGGCGACGATCGCCTTCTGATCGTTGTCCAGCAACCCGCGGGTATAGGTCTTGCCGAGCGGCCAGGCCGGCATGAGGACCCAGTAGCCGACCGAAAACAGGACGGTCAGGATGAGGAAGAACCAGACCGCCTTGGGAACCGGCGTATTGAGCTCCTTGATTCCGTTCCACTCGTGGCCGGTCGTCATGTGCCCGCTATGAGGATCGCGCTCGGTTACCGCCACGGCTTGTCCTCGTCTTCGATGATGTCGCGTGCCGCCTTGTCGAAGCGGTTCCTGTTGGCCGGCCAGCAGGCGTAGAGGAGGGCCACGCCCGCCATCGCGAGCAGGTAGAATAGTCCGAAGGATTTGGCGAAGCCGACGAGCGTTTGATGGTCGATATCCATCTGGTCCTACTCCTTCGGGGCCGGCGCCGGCTGCGCGACGTTGCTGAGCTTGCCGAGGACCTGGAGATAGGCAACGAGGGCATCCATCTCCGAGGTCGTCCCCTTGTCGCCGTCGAACCCGCGAATTTGCGTTGCCTCGCCGTAGCGCTTTACCAGGCCGGCTGTATCGTCGTCGGGCGAGGCCTGCGCCACCGCGTCGGCGGGTGCATTGGCGATCATGTCGTCGGTATAGGGCACGCCGACGGCCCTGAGCGCGCGCAGATCATCGCCGAGATACTTGGTCTGCAACTGATTCTCGTTCAGCCAATTGTAGCGCGGCATGATCGATTGGGGGACGACGTCACGCGGATTCTTGAGGTGCGCGGTATGCCACTGGTCGGAATATTTCCCGCCGAGGCGCGCAAGATCGGGTCCTGTTCGCTTCGACCCCCAGAGCATCGGGTGATCGTATTTGGACTCGACCGCAAGTGAGTAGGGTCCGTAGCGCTCGACCTCATCCTGCAGCGTGCGGACCATCTGTGAATGGCAGGCGTAGCAGCCCTCACGAATGTAGATGTTGCGGCCGGCGAGCTCGAGCGGCGTGTAGACCCGCATCTTGGGGTCGCTCTCGACCGTATCATCAATCGTGAAGAGCGGCGCGATCTCGATCAGCCCGCCGATGCTTGCGACGACCATGATGGCTACAGCCAGCATGATCGATTTGCGTTCGATGCGGTAATGGGTTCCGAACATCGGCGCTTATTCCGCAGGCTGGAGGTTGGCGGGGAGGGGCGCGTCGCCCGAGGGGGCCGGTGCGCTGGACGGTCGGCGGATCGTCATCCAGATATTGTAGCAGCCTACGATGGCCCCGATCAGGAAGAGCAGCCCGCCGATCGCGCGCGCCACGTAGTAGGGGTGCATCGCAATCATGCTGTCGAGGAACGAGTAGGTCAGCGTCCCGCTGTCATTATAGGTCCGCCACATCAGGCCCTGGATGATGCCTGAGTTCCACATTGCGAAGACGTAAATCAGCGTCCCGGCGAGTGCGAGCCAGAAATGGACCTCGACGAGGGCAGGGGAATGCATACGCTCGCGCTTCCACAGCCACGGCACGACGGCATAGATCGATCCGAAGGTAATGAGCGCGACCCAGCCCATCGCCCCAGCATGAACGTGCCCGATCGTCCAGTCGGTATAGTGCGACAGCGCGTTGACCGAACGGATCGCCATGAACGATCCTTCGAACGTCGAAAGGCCATAGAAAACCGCGGCCATCATCATGAACCGCAGCGTCGCATCGTCCCGGACCTTGTCCCAGGCGCCGTTGAGCGTGAGGAGCGCGTTGGCGGCGGCGATCCATGACGGCACCAGCAGCATGACCGAGAAGGTCATGCCGAGCGTCTGCACCCATTGCGGCAGAGCCGTGTAGTGGAGGTGGTGCGATCCCGCCCACATGTAGAAGAAAGTGATGCCCCAGAAGCCGATGATCGACATCCGGTACGAATAGATCGGTCGGCCGGCGCGCTTGGGCAGATAATAATACATCATGCCGAGGAAGCCAGCGGTCAGGAAGAAGGCCACGGCATTATGACCGTACCACCATTGGGTCATCGCATCCTGGACGCCCGAGAACATTGAATAGCTCTTGGCGCCGCCAAACGAGACAGGAACCGCGAGATTGTTCACAACGTGGAGGATCGCCACGACGAGGATGAAGGCCAGATAGTACCAGTTGGCGACATAAATATGCGGCTCCTTGCGCCGCGCGAGCGTGCGGATATAGAGCACGAGATAGGTCACCCAGACGACCACGAGCCAGATATCGGCGTACCATTCCGGCTCGGCATATTCCTTCGATTGGGTGATGCCGAGGAAATAGCCGGAGATCGCTAGCAGGCAGAACAGGTTGTAGCCGACGAGCACGAACCAGGGACTGAACTGGTCGGGCAGGCGTGCGCGGGAGGTCCGTTGCATCACGTGGAAGGAGGTGGCGATCAGGGCATTGCCGCCGAATCCGAAGATCACGCCTGTCGTGTGAGCGGGACGCAAGCGCCCGAAACTCGACCAGGCGGCATCGAAGGTCAGGTCGGGGAATGCCAGCAACCACGCAACCCAGTCGCCGATGAACATGCCGAAGACGGCCCAGAGCATGGCAATGACGATCCCCGCCTTGCTCGGATCGTCGTAGTAGCTCTCCAGGCGCGCCCTGGCTGGCTCAGGCTCGAAATAGCCATTGAGCACAACACAGAATATGCCGAGGCTGAAGAGCAGCACGATGAATCCATGCGCCTGCATGGCATCCGCTCTGCTTGCACCCGCTGCAGCCATCGCCAATCCGACGAAAGCCAGGATGACGAGGATCGCCATGCTCCGCTGGCGCTCGCCTACGGTCAATCCTGAAACCACACTCCGAGTCCCTCTCTTCGGCAGGAAGGCTCGTCTAGCATTAAACAAGTATTATTCATACCTCTATTTAATAGAAGGGCAGCGCCGGTTTCGGGATAGCGCGGACATGGGGGCTCCGACCCAGCTCCGACCATTACCTCCCTTCAAAGGAGAGCGGAGAAGCGCAGCCAAGCGCGCGATAATTCCGTTACATGTTCTCTGGAGGGTCTCGACTTGGTCAAGGAGGAAGGGCCGGAATGGATCTGCACGGGCATTGGCTAGGCCGTTGTTTCGCGCGGGCCGACCTTTGTCTTGCTGCCGACATACCGCGACCGACCGACTTCGGCGCGGCGGTTCGCGCTGCGCGTCTTGAGAAGGTCTTGGCGCGATAGAATGCCAAGGACGTGGCGCGAGCCCGGATCGATGATCGGAATCCGGCCAATTCCCGATTCGATGATGAGATCGGCGACCACCCCGCTTGGCGTATCGGGATAGGCGACAGGCTGCGCCGCATCTGATACCGCATCGGCAAGAGAGGTCTGGTCCCTGTTCCGGTCGATCTGCCAGCGCAGTGCGTCGGTGCGAGAGACGAGTCCGAGCAGGCGCCCTTGTGGATCGATGACTGGATAGCTGCGGTGAGCGGCCTGCGTTGCGAAATAGGCCACCGCCGCTTCCACCGACATTGATCCTGGCAGGGTAGCGGGATCGCGCGTCATGATCTGGCTTGCCTGGAGCAAGTCGAGCGGATCGACTGTGTATTCCTGCAGGATATGTCGTCCTCGCCGAGCGATCTTTTCGGTGAGAATCGACCTGCGCATCAATAAGACGCTGATCGCATACGCGCTGCCGGCAGCCGCTATGGTGCAGGGGATCGCATTGAATTGCCCGGTTAGCTCGACCGCGAAGATCGCGCCGGTCATCGGCGCGCGCATGGCTCCGCTCATGACGCCGGCCATTCCGATCATGGCCCAGAACCCCGGATCGCCGGGTAGGAATTGACCAAGCAGGAAACCGGCCGCGCCGCCCAGAATGAGGAGGGGGGCCAGCACGCCGCCGGATGTTCCAGATCCCAGGGCGACCAGCCAGACCACCGCCTTAACCATGAGAAGTGCTGCGACCACCTTGAGCGGCAGCGACGCATTGAGGAGGGCCTCGATGCTTGCATAACCGGCGCCCAGCACATGCGCGTCAATCAGACCTCCCAGCCCAACGACGATCGCGCCGATGGCCGGCCACCACATCCAGTGGATCGGCAGCCGGTGGAAAAGATCCTCGATGCAGTACAGCGAGGTCGACAAGATCGCGGCCATAAGTCCCACCGCCAGCCCGATGCCGGCCGAGGCGAGCAGGGACCAGCTCGCCTGCGCTACCATCGCCGTCATGGGAAACATTGGTCCGGATCCAAGCAGCAGCGGACGCCAGGCCAGGGAAATGAGCGCCGCGACGACAACCGGCACGAAGCTGCGCGGCTTCCATTCGAAAAGAAGCACCTCAACCGCGAGCAATATGGCGGCGAGCGGGGTGCCGAATATCGCCGTCATGCCAGCCGCTGCGCCGGCCACGAGCAGTGTCTTGCGTTCCGCGGCGCTGAGATGAAAGCATTGGGCGAAGAGCGAACCGATTGCGCCGCCGGTCATGATGATCGGGCCCTCTGCGCCAAATGGTCCCCCGCTACCGATCGAGATCGCCGAAGAGATCGGCTTGAGAAGCGCAACCTTCAGGGACAGCCGGCTTTCGCCGAACAGGATCGTTTCAATGGCCTCAGGAATGCCGTGGCCCCGGATCTTGTCCGACCCGAAGCGCGCCATCAGGCCGACAACAAGGCTGCCAATGACGGGGATTACCACCACTATCCAGCCGACGGATGCGTCGGTGATGAGCGAGTGATCGGCGGATAGGCGGCCAAACCAGAAAAGGTTGGTCGCGACCGCGATCAGCTTGACCAGGACCCAGGCACCGAGTGCGCCCCCCGTTCCAACGACGATCGCCATGGCCGCGAGCATGATCATGCGGCGGTCGACGCTATGATCTCCGAGTTGACGACCTTCGACAGCGCGCGGGGGTGTGAGCGACATGAAACCTGTTTATTCCTATAAGAGACGCGTCGGCCATTATATCGTAGAGCGATATAATTCAATTGCAGGAGTCCATATTGAAGCAGAGGCACAAACCACTCCGTGATGCCGACTATGCGGCGCTTGCCTCGTTTCGCCATGCCATCCGCCGCTTCCAGGCATTCAGCGAAGCCAAGGCGGTCGAGCTTGGTCTGACGCCGCGCCAGCATCAGGCGCTGCTCGCGATTCGAGGCTGCGATCCCGATCTGGCGACTGTCGGTTACGTTGCCGAGCGCCTCATCCTGAAGCCGCACAGCGCCACCGGTCTCGTCAACCGCCTCGAGGCGCTGGCGCTGATTGTCCGTGAGGCGGCCACCGATGATCGCAGGCGCGCCCTTCTGCGGTTAACCCCGAAAGCCTTCGATCTCTTGGACGAGCTGTCAGCAGTCCATCGGGAGGAAATCAAACGATTGGAGCCGCTCTTTGCTGAAATCTTCGCCCAGCTTGGTTAGCAGATAGAAGCAATATTTATGCGCTGAATGAGCAATAACATTCATTTGCTTTATGTGATCGCCATGCGCACATCTGATTGACCAGTTTGAAAGACGCTTCGCGACAATAGCGCCCGGAGAGGATTCTGCGTCAGCAGGCCGGAGCGCGGGAGGGAGCAGACGGTCGAGGACGAGCGCATGACGCAAATAGGAAATCCAGGGAATCCCCTGACCTTGGAGCAGTGGCGGTTGGTCGAGGAACTGACTCGGTCATTGCTTCCGGCGCACGTACTCTGGCTCAGCGGATATTTCTCCGGGTTAGACGTCGGCCTGCGGTCGCCCCCTCTGCAGCCGGCGTCTTCCAATGCAGCCGCCCACCGCGCGCTCACTGTTCTCTACGGCACCGAAACTGGAAATGCTGCGGAACTCGCCGGCAACTTCGCTGCTGCCGCCACAGCTGCCGGCCTCGTTTGCAAACTCGTCGATATGGCCGACTACAAAATTCGCCAGCTCTCCCAGGAGCAGGATCTGCTGATCATCGTCAGCACTTATGGCGAGGGCGACCCACCTCAACCCGCCACTGGCTTCTTCGAGTTCGTCGAGAGCCGAAAGGCGCCCAAGCTTGAAGGCGTCCGGTTCGCGGTCCTCGCCCTGGGCGATTCCACATATGAATACTATTGCCAGGCCGGCAAACGGCTCGACCAGCGGTTTGAAGAGCTGGGTGCGCTGCGCCTCGCCCCCCGCGTCGATTGCGATGTGGACTTTGAGGAGGCTGCCGAGACTTGGATAGCTTCCATCATAGGGCAATTGGCGAGCGCCGCGCCATCGGTTCCCGCGAGCGTCGGTCCGGCAATCCTCGGCGTCGGCGCCGCGACCCCGGCCGTCCATGACAAGCGCCATCCCTTTCCGGCACCGATCGTCGAGAACATCGCCATCGTCGGGCGTGGGTCCTCGAAAGAGACCCGCCATATCGAGTTTTCGCTCGCGGGATCGGGCCTCGTTTACGAACCCGGGGATGCTCTGGGCATCGGCGCGTCGAACGACCCCGCGGTCGTCGCGGCTCTGCTGGAGGCGCTCGGCATTTCAGCCGAGGCCGAATTCGAACTCAAGGGGCAGAGTCTTTCCATGGGCGCGGCGCTGACCCACCGCTTTGAAATCACGGCCGCGACGCCCCGCTTCCTCGACTATTGGGCGATGTTGAGCGAAGCCGATGCACTCAAGCAGCTTCAAGAGGAAGATCGCGCTGGCGAGCGCTCGGTATTCCTGCGCACCCACCACATCGTCGACATCGTGCGACGCTTCCCGGTCGCGGAGCTAATGCCGCAGGGCTTCGCATCGGTATTGCGGCCCTTGCAGCCGCGCCTCTATTCGCTGGCGTCGAGCCAGTCGGCCGTTGCGGATGAAGCCCACCTCACGGTCGCCCCGGTCCGCTACAGCCTTCATGGTGCGCAGCGTAGCGGCGTTGCATCGGGTCTTCTGGCGGATCGCGCCGACGCCGATACGGTGCTTCCGGTCTATATCCAGAGCAATCAGCATTTTCGGCTCCCCGCCAACGATGCGCCCATTCTCATGATCGGCGCGGGAACCGGGGTCGCGCCTTATCGGGCCTTTCTGCAGGAGCGCGAGGCGCGCGGCGCGGGCGGTAAGAGCTGGTTGTTTTTCGGCGAGCGCAACTTCCGCACGGACTTCCTCTACCAGGCCGAGTGGCAGGAATGGCTGAGGGACGGCAGGCTGAGTCGCATGGATGTCGCCTTCTCGCGAGACCGGGCCGAAAAGGTCTACGTGCAGCACCGCATGAAGGAGCAATCACGGGCCATCTTCGCCTGGTTGGAAGAGGGCGCCCACGTCTACGTCTGCGGTGACGCTGCCAATCTCGCGCCCGATGTTCACCAGGCCTTGATCGAAATTGTCGCCCGCGAGGCGCACACCGGACGGGAAGCGGCCGAGGATTATATCCGTTCGCTCCAGGCCGACCACCGCTACCAGCGAGATGTCTATTGAGGGCCATGAGATGACCGACACCGCCACCATCGATCGCAGCCACGACCTCTCTCAACCGCTCGACCGCCTCGGGGCCGACGAGCGCATGAAGGACAAGAGCGACTTTCTGCGCGGCTCGATCGCCGAAGGTTTGCTCGACCGGATCACCGGCGCGGTGCCGTCCGGGGATGACGTCAAGCTGATGAAGTTCCACGGCATCTACCAGCAGGACGACCGCGATCTGCGCGACGAGCGCCGCCGCCAGAAGCTCGAGCCCGCCTATCAGTTCATGATCCGAGTCAGGCTGCCCGGCGGGGTCTGCAGCCCGGCGCAGTGGCTGAAGCTCGACGAACTTGCGCGTTGGCATGGCGGCGAGACGTTGCGCATCACGACCCGCCAGACCTTCCAATTCCACTGGGTGTTGAAGGACAGCCTCCGGCCGATCATCCAGGGTTTGCACGAAACGCTGCTCGACACGGTGGCGGCTTGCGGCGACGACAGCCGCGGCGTTATGTGCACCGTCGATCCGCAAAGTTCACGCTTTCACGCCGAAGTCGCAGCGATGGCGAAGCGCGTCAGCGACCATGTCATTCCCAAGACCCGCGCTTACCACGAGATTTGGTACGGCCACGAGCGCGTCGCCGGCTCCGAACCGGAGGAACCCTTCTACGGTCGCACCTACATGCCGCGAAAGTTCAAGATCGGTTTCGCGTTGCCGCCGTCCAACGACATCGACGTCTATGCGCAGGATCTCGGCTTTATCGCGATCGGCGGCGCGCACGGCCTCGAGGGGTTCAACGTTGTGATCGGTGGCGGCATGGGGCGCACCGACCAGGCACCCGAGACCTATCCGCGCCTTGCCAGCCTGATCGGCTTCATCCCCGCTGACCGTGTAACCGCCTGCGCGGACGCGGTCATGACGGTTCAACGCGACTATGGCGACCGCAAGGACCGCCAGCACGCCCGGTTCAAATACACGATCGACGACAAAGGGCTCGACTGGATCAAGGCCGCGATCGAGCGGAATATGGGATCGGCTTTCGAAGAGGCCCGTCGCTACAGCTTTGCCTCCAATGGCGACAGCTATGGCTGGAATACGACGCCCGACGGCCGGCATCACCGCACACTTATCATCGAGAACGGCCGCCTGGATCTGAGTCTGCTCGACATGCTGCGCGACATTGCCCGGGTCCATCACGGCACCTTCCGCCTGACGCCCAATCAGAACGTGATCATCGCTGGTGTGAGAACGGAGGATAGGCCCACCATCGACGCGGTCCTCGCCGACCATAGACCGGACATCGATGCCTTTTCGGTGCTGCGGCGCAATGCCATAGCTTGCGTTGCGTTCCCGACCTGCGGTCTGGCCATGGCGGAAAGCGAGCGCTATCTGCCGGGGCTGCTCGACAAGATCGAGGCAATCCTTGCCGAAAATGGCCTCGCCGACGAGCCGATCACCGTCAGGATGAGCGGTTGCCCGAATGGGTGCTCCAGGCCCTACATCGCCGAGATTGGTCTCACTGGGCGGGCGCCGGGCAAGTACAATCTCTATCTCGGCGGCGGCTTCCACGGAGAGCGCCTCAATCGCATGGTGCGCGAGAATGTCGGGGAGGCGGTAATCCTCGAAGTCCTTACCCAAGCGATCGGCCGTTACGCCCGCGAGCGCGAACCCGGGGAGCATTTCGGAGACTTTACCATTCGCGCGGGTCTGGTTCGCGAGGTCACGGAAGGGCGGTTCTTCAATGACTGACAGATTCGATGAGTTGCCAAGCCCGCAAACCATCACCGCGGCCTACGGGGTGGCGATCGATTCCGCCTTCGGGGCGGTGGCGCCGCCGCTATATCTGTCGACCACCTATGAGTTCGCCGGGTACGGCGAACCTCGGCTCTACGACTATGGCCGGGCGGGCAATCCCACGCGGGAGCTCCTGGCCGATGCGATCGCGAAGCTCGAGGGAGGCGCTGGCGCGATCATTACCTCCAGCGGTATGGCGGCCCTCGATTTGCTTGTCAGCCGGCTGCGGCCGGACGAGCTCGTCCTCGCTCCGCACGACTGCTACGGCGGCACAATGCGGCTTCTCAAGGCGCGCGCCGAGCGCGGCCATTTTTCAGTCCGCTTCGTCGATGAATCCGATCAAACGGCCTTCGCAGCCGCGTTGGAAGAGGTGCCGGCGCTCGTGCTGATCGAGACGCCGAGCAATCCCCTGATGCGGGTCGTCGATATCGCCACGCTATGCGCAAACGCGCGGCAAGCGGGAGCCGCCGTGGCCGTCGACAACACCTTCCTGTCGCCTGCCCTCCAGCGGCCGATCGCGCTCGGCGCCGACTATGTCGTCCACTCCACCACCAAGTATCTTAATGGCCATTCCGACGTCATTGGCGGCGCTGTCGTTGCGGCCGATCCTGCCGAAGTCGAGGCGCTGCGCCATTGGGCCAATGTCGTCGGCAGCGCGGGCGCACCTTTCGACTCCTGGCTGACGCTACGCGGCTTGCGCACGCTGTTCCCCAGGATGGAATACCAACAGCGAAATGCGACGATCATTGCAGAATTTCTCGATCACCACCCGGCCGTCGCCAAGGTTCACTATCCCGGTCTTTCTTCGCATCCCGGTCATGCCATCGCCGCGCGGCAGCAGGAGGGTTTCGGCGCCATGCTGAGTTTCGAGCTTGCGGGCGGTGTCGCGGCGGTGCGGCAGTTCATCGGCGCCGTGGAATTCTTCACGCTCGCTGAATCGCTGGGCGGCATCGAAAGCCTGGTAGCCCATCCCGCCACCATGACCCATGCCGACATGGGCGAGGAGGCGCGAGCCGTGGCTGGCATCAGCGACGGCCTGCTGCGGCTCTCGGTCGGCCTTGAAGCCGGGCAGGACCTGATCGCCGGGCTGGAGAAAGGATTGGCGACATGCCGGGCTTGACCACTCGCCCCTGCTGTCAAACCGCCCACGGAGGAGAAAACCTATGCCGGGCTATGTATTGATCGTCGACTTCTTCGGACTCGTCCTTGCGATCATCGGATTCAATATGGCGTTCCGTCAAACCGCTGTCCGGCGGCATCTCGGGCGTCCGGTGCGGCCACCGACGCGGTTGCGTGACCAAAACGACAATGAGGATCCTTTGACCTATGTCCTGCGAATCTCTGGAGTCATGCTGATGATCTTCGGGATCGTCATCGGCGGCATGGTCACTCTGGTCCACCTGGCATAGAAAGGACGCACATCTCGGCGGAAGCGAAGATGGATCAATCGGCACCTACAACCGCACCGGAATGGCAGACCGGCCAGTGGTTCAATAGCGACCGGCCTCTGGCGCTTGGCGATTTACGCGGCCGTGTCATCGCCTTGCATGCCTTCCAGATGCTCTGCCCAGGTTGTGTCCAGCATGGCATCCCCCAGACCCAGCGCATTGCGCGGACATTCGATCCCGGACAAGTCGCCGTCGTGGGTCTCCATACGGTCTTCGAGCATCATGAGGCGATGCCTCCCGTGGCGCTGGCGGCATTCCTGCACGAATATCGCGTGACGTTCCCGGTCGGCGTCGACCTCCCAGCCGCCGACAGGCCGATCCCGCGAACAATGGCCGCCTATGGGATGCAAGGCACGCCGACCCTGATCCTCATCGACCGCTGGGGGCGCCTGCGCAGACAAATGTTTGGGGCCGAGGACGATATGCGCGTCGGCGCGGATATCGCTCGTCTTCTTTCGGAACAGGAGCGCACCGATGACGCATGAATATGACGATCCGATAGGTTCCGAGCAACTCGAAGAGACCGTACGCTATATCGCAGGACGTTTTCGCACCGAGGAACGCGATCTCGCTGGCCTCACCAGAGAGGTCGTCATGGAGCGCTTCTGTTCCTGTGTCGCCGCCCCGGATAAAGCAGGCGCCTCGGTTCTCGAGGGATTGATCGCGGAAGTCTGCAGGCAGGTTCGTGACCTGCTTGTTGGCAGCCGTCTGCTCGATGCGGTTGATGAAGCCTCGATCGAATCCTTTCCCGCTAGCGACCCGCCGGCCTGGGCCGGTCACAAATAAAGGGGTAACCGATGACCATAAGCATCAAGCGGGTCTACGAACCTCCTGCGAACGACGATGGCCAGCGGGTTCTCGTGGACCGGATATGGCCGCGGGGCGTAAGCCGTGAAAGCGCGGCGCTGGACCTTTGGCTCAAGGAGATCGCGCCTTCGACACCGCTGCGCAAGTGGTTCGGTCACGACCCTTCACGTTTCGCGGCGTTCCGGGGTCGCTATCGCCAGGAACTGGAAGAAAACCCGCAGTCTGTTGCCCAGCTCGCCACACTGGCCAAAAAGGGCGACGTAGTCCTGCTTTACTCGGCCCATGACGAAAAGAACAATCAGGCGGTTGTTCTCGCCGAGTATCTTAACGAACTGCAATAATGCTTGCGGCGCCATTGCCGACTTCGCGTGGATGGAGCGCTCGGCGGGTAGTGCTTGAATCCCCCAGTGCGGCAGTGCGGACAGAGAAGGCTTTGTCTGCAAATTTCCGAGTGTGCGAGAAGATCGGCGGCAACATGTTGGCAAGTATATCCGTTGAGCACCTCTGCGATAGTTTGGGTATAAGTGTGGCCGCATTCCATGAAATTCATGGTCGTCTTTTGATGAACGAATTGGGAGCGATCCGTCTCGCGCGCCTCAGGGCGCGATCGACTGTCGCTCGCGAGTTTCGATCCTGCGCGGGCTACACCCGTTTGCGGTGACGCTCCGAAGTGGTCGTGGCGAATATTTAGGAGTGGAGCTCAGACGCAGTGCCTGGCGAGCGGATCTCGACCGTGAATAGTGCGAACGGCAAACTCAACGTCTCGCTTGCCGACGGACGCAAGCTGCGCGTGCCGCTGGCGTGGTTCAACCCGCTTTTCAAGGCAACTCCGGCGCAACGTGCAAACTATTATATTCGCGGCGACGGCTATCGCATTCACTGGCCGGAGATTAGCTTCGAACTGAGTTCGGCGCGTCTGTTGAGAGGGCCGATACTCGGCGACGAGCGTCGCTAGAGCCCTTCACGCTCTCTAGAGCCGCCGGAGCCGGCGAGGCATTCACCGGTCGCAGTCGCGACGCGCATTCTGCCGGTCATGTACGCGCCCACCGGCAATTGGCACGTCTAGTAACAGAGCCATGAGCAATGTCGAGATGACGATTACGGCAAAGATGACCATTTGAAGCTCCAGACCATGAGATCGAACTTCAGAACCCTGCGAAGCGCCCTCGCGCGCGCTGTGCGTCAGGCGCGCATTGAAGGGCGGCGGGAAAAGACGCGCAAGGTCTCTTCGTCATAACCTATCGCATTGTAGAAGCCTGCGGCCTCGTCGTTCTCGGGACGAACCATCAATTGGATCTTGGCGGGGGCGTACTGCGCCAGCCATTCCTCGCAGGCCCGGACGAGTTTTCGGCCAAGCCCCCATCTGCGAAAATCGCTTTCCGTTTCAAGGGGTGTTGCAACGAGTGAGCGGAACCGCGAGCATGATTCCTCATGCTGCTACCTAGGGATCAGCGGGTGGCCGTTGGCGACGGCCGGCAGTCTGCCCAAGATTTCCTCGGCAAGTGGCGAAAAGGACATTGGGTGAGTCTCGTCGAGCGAGCAGGCGATTTGCCGAATTGCTCCTCGATCCAGGCAAGCTTGCTCGTCCTTGAAGGCGAAGACGACCCAGTTCATCCCGTCTTCGACGGGCACGACTATGATTGTGGCGAAGTGTTCTCGCACGCGAGCCAGTACCGAGGCGTGCTTCCAGGAAAGATCACACAGATTGGCCACGAAAATCCCCCCGGGGTTCAACCGCAGATGGCAGTCGCGGTAAAACTCCGACGAGCAGAGCTGGGGCACCTGTCCATCGCTGTCGAAGCCGTCCACGAGCAGGACATCGCAGGTCCGGAAGTCTTGCCTTACGAACTCAGCTCCATCGGTGCAGACGATCTCGAAGCGCTCGTCCTCCGGCGGCATCAGGAAGCGCTCGCCGACGGCAATGACTTCGGGGTCTATTTCGACGCCGACGATCGAAGCGTCCGGCAGGTGCCGATAGCAATATTTCGCCAGGGACCCTCCGCCCAGCCCGATGATCTCGATCGTCTCCGGTGAAGGATTGAACAGGAGGAATCCCATCATCAGGCGCGTGTAGTCGAGCAGCAGCCTGTCCGGATCCTCGATGCTCATCGCGCTTTGCACGAATGCCCAATTTGCGAGAAGGCTTCGTATGCCGCCCAGCTCGAAGACGAGCGGCGCGTCAAATCCGACTTGCTCCATTTGATACGGATCGCGATGGTCAAACCCATATCGCGCGGCATGACGCTGATCGCGATCGATACCGTCGATATGGTCGAGAAAATCATCCAGTTGGGCTCTCGCCTCGTCGCCATGCAAGTCCCGCCCTGTGTCGGGCGAGAGGGCGATGACGCATTCGTCTTCCAGGCCTTCTGCGCACCTATCCGTCATTGTCACGACGCGCATTGTCACGGCGTGCGTTCTGCCGATCGTGGGCGCGTCCCCCTGCGACGGTGACGCCGAAGAACAACACGAGCAGCACAACGGAGATAAGGATGATCCAGAATATGATCACGGGCGCCTCCTGTTTGAAAGGACGGGGATTCTACGAGGAGTGATTTGCCGGCTGCGCGGGGCTCAAGATTTGAGTCGCAATCCGAACCTCGCGGCCGGTTCCGAATGCACACGGGATCAACGGACTTGTCGCTTTTCGAACTGCTGGGCTTTCTCGTACATCTCTTGCCAAGCGGCGGCGGCGCGAAGTGCCTGTTCCCGGATATTCGGCAGAAGTGTCTCGGCGGCCTGCGCAAGGGACGCGTTCATGCGCGTCAGGTAGAATTCGCTGTTGCGCAATGTCGGTTTGAGGTTGGGACGCGGGGTCATCTCACAAGCACCTTGATTAGGTCTTTTCAGCAGTTGGCGCGGAGCTGTTTTGGCCAAGCTTCGATCATGGGTTAACAGCCCCGCCGTCGCCGCGCATGCCGGGGGAGCGGATGCTGGGGTGACCGAATGCACCCGTCAGGCTCGCTTCGAAGGCCGCCGAGAAAAAACGCGAAACGTCTCTTCTTCATAGCCAATGGCGTTGTAGAATCGCGCGGCCTCGTCGTTGTCGGGACGAACCATCAATTGAACCTTGGGAACGTCGAATTGGGCAAGCCATTCCTCGCATGTCCAGATCAGTTTCCGGGCGACGCCCCATCGGCGGAAATCCGCCTCCACACCTAGATAATAGATCCACCCGCGATGGCCGTCCCAACCCGTCATCGCGGTGCCGATCAGGTGGCCACTGGCAAACGCGCCGATGATCGTGGACGCTGGTCCGTTGAGAGCCCGCTGGGCGTCGGCAACCGGATCGTTCCAGGGGCGCGTCAAGCCGCAAGCATCCCAAAGCTTCACCGCTTCGTCGACTTCCGAACTCGCCAACGGCCGCACCTCGATCATGATCCGGTCTCCCCGTCGACTGGCGCCGGGCGCTCCTTTTGGAATCCGTGCATACCGAACCACCACTGCAGGGCAATGATCGCGCCCTTAGCCGGCTGCAGCAGCGCGATCATCAAGATCATCGCAAGCGGCAGCACGATCGCGACCAGCGCGGCGACCGACAATCCTGCGTCACGAACGAGCGCAATGATCAATGGGGCCAGGAGGTGTCCGGTTATCAGGATCGAGACGTATGCGGGGAAATCATCCGCCTGTTGATGAGACCAGTCCTGCCCGCAATTCGGACAGCGCGGCCGCGGCTTGAGGAAACGAAGAAAGAGCTTCGCTTCCTTGCACCGAGGACAATGGCCCCGCGCGCCCCGGGCCATGGCCTCCACCGCCGAAGAGGGCAGGACGGGTGGCGCCGCGGGAGTGCTGGTTTGTGGGTCGGACACGGCTTCGGGCTTCGTTGGCAATTGGTCAAACGGTGATGCCATCAGGTCAGGCACTGAAGACTCCGGGCGGAGCGGCTGCGCGAACGCTCTCGTCGACATGCGCGACGAATTGCGTGAAATTGCGGCGAAAACGGTCGGAGAGATCACGGGCGGCGTGGTCGTAGGCATATTCATCGGCCCAGGTGGCGCGCGGATCGAGGATGCGGGCGTCGACGCCATCCACTTCGATCGGAACCTCGAACCCGAAATTGGGATCGGTGCGGAACCGTGCTTCGTTGAGCTTGCCTGAAAGCGCGGCATTGAGCAGCGCTCGCGTCACCTTGATCGGCATGCGCGACCCCGTTCCATATTTGCCGCCGGTCCAGCCCGTGTTGACCAGCCAGCAGTCGACACCGCCCTTGGCGATGCGTTTGCGGAGCAGATTGCCGTAAACGCTCGGGTGACGGGGCATGAACGGCGCGCCGAAGCAGGTCGAGAAAGTCGCCTCCGGCTCGGTCACGCCGAGCTCGGTACCGGCGACCTTTGCGGTATAGCCAGAGAGGAAATGGTACATCGCCTGCTCGGGCGTGAGCTTCGCGATCGGCGGCAGCACGCCGAAGGCATCGGCCGTCAGCATGATGATGTTCTTCGGAACGGGCCCCATATTGTCGGCGGAGGCATTGGGGATGAAGTCGATCGGATAGGCGCCGCGGCTATTCTCGGCGAGCGAGGCATCGTCGAGGTCGAGGCCGCGCGTCTCCGGATCCATCACGACATTTTCCAGGATCGTCCCGAACCGGCGCGTCGTCGCGTAGATCTCGGGCTCGGCCTGGGCCGAGAGGCGGATCATCTTGGCATAGCAGCCGCCCTCAAAGTTGAAGACCGCGGTATCCGACCAGCCATGTTCATCATCGCCGATGAGCGTGCGAGAGGCGTCAGCGGAAAGCGTGGTCTTGCCGGTACCCGACAAACCGAAGAAGATCGCCGTGTCGCCAGCTGGGCCGATGTTGGCCGAGCAGTGCATCGGCATGACGCCGCGCTCGGGCAAGACGAAGTTCAGCACCGAGAACACGGCCTTCTTCATTTCTCCGGCATAGCCGGTGCCGCCGATCAGGATCAGCCGGTGCATGAAATCGACAGCGACCACGGTTTCCGACCGGCAGCCGTGGCGTTCCGGATCGGCACGGAAGCTTGGGAGATCGATGATCGTATAGTCGGCCGTGAAATGCAGGAGCTCGTCTTGCGTAGGACGCACCAGCATGGTCCGCACGAACTGCGAATGCCAGGCGAGTTCGGTGACGACGCGAACACCCACGCGATATTCCGCCTGCGACCCTCCGAAGAGATCCTGGACGAAGACATCGTCGAGCGTTGCGAGATGCTGCAGGAAATCCGCTCGCAGATTGGCGAAGGCCTCTCCCGTCATGGGCTTGTTCGACGCGCCCCACCACACGTCTTCCTTGGTGAGAACGTCGCGCACGATGAACTTGTCCTGCGCGGAGCGCCCGGTGTGCTTTCCGGTCTCGACCACCAGCGCGCCATGCTCGGAAAGTCGGCCTTCGCCGCGTCGTAATGCTATCTCGGTCAATGCGGGCGTATCGAGGTTCTCGTGGAGTCTCGCGCCGGGTTTGATCGTGATGTCAGGAACGGTGAGTGTCAGCGTCATTGTATGCGAGGCCTCTCGGTTCAGTTGTGGAAGAGTAAGGAATCAGACGTCGCCTGGCGGCACGTCCACGGGAAGCTTGAGCTTGAGCTTCGGACGTCGGGGGCGATCGGATTTTACCGGCGTGTCCGAGGCCGCAAGCGCTGACGAGGATCTCGGGGCCGCGCCGGTCCCACGATTTCGAAGCCTGCGACGGTGCTTCTTGTCCTCGATCATGCCGCGTCCGGCCCTGCTTCCGATCGGGTAGCCCGGCGATCTCCCTCCTCCAGGACATGCGCTATCTCCGACAGGAGCATCGAGGCTCCCAGGGGCGTGAGGGCGGCTTCGCAAAGCTGTCCATCGCCGTGATGGAAAGTCAGCACCACCCGATACTCACCCGGAGCCTGGGGCATCAGGCGCAAATGGGCGTTGAAGTCGCTCATCTGAGCCCCGGAGCTGCTCGAATCGACAGGGTCTTGCCCGCATCCAGATGATTCAACGATTGGCACAATGCATATATACAACGCACTGATAGATTGTTAATAGTGATATTTGATGTATTATACATCAGGAGTGGCAATGATCACATCACAGCAATTGCGGGCGGCTCGCGCCCTTCTCGGCCTGGATCAGCGTCAGCTTGCCGAACTAGCCGGCCTCTCGCTTCCGACCATCCAGCGGATGGAAGCGTCGGAAGGGCAGGTCCGGGGCGTCGTTGACACGCTGGTGAAGGTCATCACCGCGCTCGAAGGCGCGGGCATCGAGCTTCTCGGCGAGAACGCGCCAAGCACAGGCGTTGGGCGAGGAGTTCGTCTGCGCGAAACCGCGGGCGGCGTCCGGGGCTCGCGTGGCTCATCGCTTCTCTATGACAAGGTCGCGGAGCAGGAAACGGACCAGTGATGCAGGCCGTCTTCGGGCCCAAGCTCGCGACGGTGCTTCGCGAGGGCTATTCTTCTCGCCTCTTCCGGGCCGACGCCATTGCGGGGCTGACGGTCGCGATCGTGGCGCTGCCGCTCGCGATGGCGCTGGGTATCGCCAGCGGCACTTCGCCGGACAAGGGGCTCGTCACGGCGGTGGTTGCCGGTTTCCTGATTTCCGCGCTCGGCGGCTCGCGGGTTCAGGTGGGCGGTCCCACCGGTGCCTTTGTCGTCGTTATTTTCAACGTCATCGCCAAGCACGGCTATGACGGACTGCTCATTGCCACCCTGCTTGCCGGGCTTATCCTGATCTTCGCGGGAGCCTTCCGCCTCGGACAGGTCATCAAATATATCCCTCACCCCGTGGTGACCGGTTTCACCGCCGGCATTGCCGTGATTATCGCCTCGAGCCAGGTGAAGGATTTCCTGGGGCTGGCGATCGACACGGTGCCGGCCGATTTCGTGCCCAAATGGGAAGCCTATCTCGGTGCGATAGCGACAACCAGCGCGGCCACCGTGGCGGTTGGGGTGGGCGCGCTCGCGATCATCATCGCGCTGCGCAAGCTTGCGCCCAAGCTGCCCGGTTTTCTGATAGCCGTGGTCGTCACCTCGGTGGCCGTGGCCCTGCTCAAGCTGCCGGTGGACACGATCGGCTCGCGCTTTCCCGAAATTCCGCCGGGCCTGCCCATGCCTTCCCTGCCCGAAATGTCGTTGGCAAAGATCAACGCGGTCCTGCCTTCGGCGTTCACCATCGCCTTCCTTGCAGGGATCGAGGCCCTGCTGTCGGCCGTGGTGGCGGACGGCATGGCCGGGACACGCCATCGTTCCAACCAGGAGTTGATCGGGCAGGGTGTTGCCAACCTGGGCTCGGCGCTGTTCGGCGGCCTTCCGGCTACCGGTGCGATCGCGCGCACCGCGACCAATATTCGCTCGGGCGCGAAGACGCCGGTTGCGGGCATCATGCACGCCGTTTTCCTGCTGCTGTTCATCCTGTTTGCCACCGATCTCATGGCCTATGTGCCGATGGCCGCCCTGGCCGCGATCCTCTTCATGGTTGCCTGGGGCATGAGCGAGTACGAGCGGTTCGTGGCGCTGCTCCGCATGCCCAACAGCGACCGCTCAGTTCTTCTCCTGACCTTCGGTCTGACCGTCCTGGTGGACCTGACGGTGGCCATTGGCGTTGGCGTCACCCTGGCCTCGCTGCTGTTCATGGCGCGTATGGCCGAAGCGGTCGAGGTCGACACCAGTAACGGCAAGGACATCGATCTCGATTCCGAAGACGTCCACCAGCGCGATACCTTGCCTGCAGGGGTCGAGGTCTTTCGGATCAACGGTCCATTCTTCTTCGGCGTCGCGGGTGAGCTGCTCGATACCCTGCGCCGGCTCGGCGAGTCTCCCAAGGCCATCATCTTGCGCATGCGGCTTGTGCCCTTGCTCGATGCCAGCGGCGTTCGGACGCTCGAGGAGTTCATCGAGCAAGCGCGGGTCGCCGGCGCCAGGGTCATCCTGTCGGGTGTGCAGCCGCAGCCCAGGTCGATGCTCGAGCGCGTTCATCTCGGTCAGGGATCCGAGAAGCTCTTCTATGCCGCCGACTATGCCGCCGCACAGGCCCTCGCCCGGGACCTTCTCGATGCAAGTTACACCCATCCCGCTTGATGGCGCACGCAAGCTCGACGCGGACGATACGATTTGTACCCATAAGGAAGGACCGATGTTGCAGGACGTTGTAATTCTCGCCGGCGCTCGCACTGCGATCGGCGACTTTGGCGGAAGCCTCAAGGACATTGCCCCTTGGGAGCTGGGCCGGATCGTTATCTCGGAAGCCATCAAGCGTGCTGGTCTGAGCCCCGCTCAAATAGGTCACGTCGTGCTTGGCCAGGTTATCCAGAGTGAACCACGGGATGCTTATGTCTCCCGCATCGCGGCGATTGCGGCGGGGATTCCCGACCGCACGCCGGCCTTAACGCTCAATCGCCTGTGCGGTTCGAGCGTGCAGGCGCTGATCTCCGCGGCGCAGATGATCAAGCTGGGCGAGTGTGAATTTGCGGTTGCCGGCGGCGTCGAGAGCATGAGCCAGTCGCCGCATGTCGTGAAAACGATGCGCTGGGGTCGGCGCATGGGCGACGGGGTCATGATCGACGCGATGAACGCCACGCTCAACGACCCGTTCGGAGCCGGCCACATGGGGGTCACGGCGGAGAACGTGGCCGATCGCTATTCGATCACGCGTCAGATGCAGGACGAACTGGCGGCCGAGAGTCATCGGCGCGCGGGCATCGCGCTGGCCGAGGGCCGGTTCGAGGCGCAGATCGTTCCCGTCGAAGTCCGGGGCAAGGATGGACTGGTGCAGTTCGCGCTGGACGAACATGTCCGTACCGAGCTTTCTCACGCCGCATTGCAAGCGTTGAAGCCGATTTTCCGACAGGAGAACGGCACCGTGACCGCAGGCAATGCGAGCGGTATCAATGACGGGGCAGCCGCCTTGGTGCTCGCGTCGGCGGACGCGGCCGCGCGCCACGGGCTGGAGCCTAGAGCGCGTGTCGTCGGCTGGGGCCATGCGGGCGTGGCGCCCGAGGTCATGGGGCTGGGCCCTGTCGAGGCGGTGCCGATCGCGCTTGATCGCTGCGGCTTGACGCTTGAGGACATGGATGTGATCGAGGCCAACGAGGCCTTTGCCGCGCAAGCCTGTGCCGTCGCCAAACTTCTCGGCTTCGATCCCGCGAAGGTGAACCCGAACGGAAGCGGTATCGGGCTCGGCCATCCGGTTGGCGCGACCGGCGCTATCATCACCATCAAGGCGCTGTACGAACTCGAGCGCATCGGTGGTCGCTACGGTCTCGTCACGATGTGCATCGGCGGCGGGCAGGGTATAGCGCTTGTCATCGAACGATTGCCGCAGGCAGAAACAGACTATGCCAGGCACTGACCAGTTTCGCCGCTTTCGTCGGCGTCCGGGGACATTGGAGATCGCGCGCGCCGAGCGCGCGCTCGTTCCGCTAGCCCGCGGTCTTGCGGCCTTAGCCGGGTTCATCGACGCCGCGGGTTTTCTGGCGTTTGGACGCCTATATCTGTCTTCGCCTGACGCGAACGCCACGATCTTGGGCGTAGAGCTTGCTGGCGGTCGGCCGCTCCAGCTCGCTGCGACAGCGCTGGGGAGCTTTCTCGTTGGGGTCATTCTCACGACGTTGTGCGCGTATCGGCTCCAGCGCTGGCGCCGTACCGCCATTTTGACGGCACTGCTGCCCGCGCTATTCATCGCCTTCCTGTGTCTTGAAGCGGGCGGTTTCTATTCCTCCCTGGCGGTGTTCGCCGGGGCCGCCGGGGGGCTGCATTGCGTTCTCGAGCGGGATCCGGAGCGTCTCCACGAAGGCATGTTCCCCTCCGCGCAGATGGTTCGCCTGGGCGCAGCATTGGGCTCGCGCTGGACCAACGGCAAATCGGGGTCGATCGGCGACCATTCGCTGTTCTGGCTCTGCTTCGTCGGCGGCGCAATCGGGGGAACGACGGCTTGGATCGGGGCGGGCGAATGGGCTCTTGCGATCGCATCGCCTGGAGCGGCTTTGCTCGCTGTTCAGGCTTGGTCGATCGAGAGGAACCTGTCGGCCCGATGAGGCAGGCCCGAAATGGAAGGAGTGCGTGATGAGTGACGAAGACTATGTGTTCGATGAGGAGTCTGGAGACTGGGTTCCTGCAAGCCAACTGCGGCCGATGGACGCGAGCACGGGTGTAGAAGTGCGCGATGCGGTAGGAAACCTTTTGTCCGACGGCGATCAGGTCACGCTCGTGAAGGATCTCGCTGTCAAGGGAGCGGGCCAAACGTTGAAGCGCGGCACCTTGATCAAATCGATCAGGCTAACGGGCGATCCGCAGGAGATCGATTGTCGCTATGAGGGGATCAAAGGCCTGGTTCTCAGGGCCGAATTTGTAAAGAAACGCAACTGAATGATGACGAGGCGCCCAGTGCACCAGACCCGGCAACCCAGAGTTTGTAATGCCTGGGCTAGAGTGATGGGTGACCACCACGCAACTTCGTCGGCGGTATGAGGTGGATTGATCCGTCCGGGCAGCGTAATCCGCGGCCACCCGCGGATCACTTCTACTTCGCTTCATTGGGGCTTGGCGCCATTCCGCCCTATCCGCACGTTTCATTGACGGTATTCGCCTCGTGCTACAGGTCGATCTACAATGTTTGCCCTGAACAGCCCAAGCTAATGGCCTTCGATCGATTTTTAGACTTGGGCGACCTGGTGCATTTCCTCGGTTTGAATGCCGGCGGCGGGTGGATAATCAAGCGCTTTGCCCCCGCATATCGCGCGCTTCTGGGCTTAGATCTCAGTGGCCGTGACGTGAACGACCGGAATTTCACGCCGTTCAATACAAACCTTGAAGAGGAACTCGCCCGTCTGTTGACGCGCGAAACGCCGTTCTATGCAGGAACTTCGATCAAGGAACTGCCTGGGGAGCACATCTCGCACCGGCTCTTCATTCCGGTGAGCGCCAACGGGCGGACTATCACTGACTGCATGCTGTTTTCAGTCAACGAACGGGTTGCGGCCTTCCAGCAGCGGCGCTCACGGGCCACGGTGTCGGAGCGCTAGCGTACAGTCGTTACCGGGATGTGGGATGGCCCAGCCTGCGGCGGCCGACGTGGCCCGGCATCGTAGGAAGAGAAGTATCGCCAACGCCTTGGTGTGATGTTACGATCGCGGCATGCAGGTTCCACCGACTTTTCTGCGGCTTCAGGCGCACGGCGGCCACCTGATGACGCGCCTGCGCCCGTCGGGGCGGTGCCACCGCTATGCGGCGGAGCGGCCCCGGGGCTAGAGAGCTGGGCCGCGCACGCGCGGATCCTTCTCCCATCGAGCACAGCGTTGCGCTTCCGCTCCTGGAACTGTCGCACGCGTCGCGACACGAGGTCAAAATGATCGTGAACCGGCAAGGTGAAGACGTCAGCGGTGCGTCGTAAGCGTGGCCTGAGGACCGCGGTTCAGGCGGCTTCGGCGATCGATCGCTGATCTGGCCGCCAGTTCCACGGCATG